>CAYMXM010000209.1:0-8205 GCA_964394065.1 uncultured Pirellula sp.
GGGCGTCTCGCCCGGAGGAGCCTTCACAACTCCGGGCGAGACGCCCGGGCCACGACTTTCACTCTTCACTCTTCACTCTTCACTCTTCAAACTTCAAACTTCAAACTTCAAACTTCAAACTTCAAACTTCTCACGTGTATTCCGTGGTTCCCTAAACAAAAATCTCCAACGGCTTCGCCACAGTCGAATCTTCAAACAGCTTCCCAAATACGCAACCTTCCCCCTCCGAAATCGTCACCGCCGTACACAACGATTTCGCTCCCACTTTCAACTCACCAAGATCTACGAGCCCCAACATCCGAGCCGGAATCTGAGTCAGCATTCGGACGATTTCTTCCCGCAGTTCCGGATAATAGCGGGCAAGTTCCCGGGCATCTTTCCACAAGTCTAGGTCCGGGCTCGATGCGCACGAGTCGGTCCCCAGCAGATGCGTTACACCGAGTGCCAGGCGTTCTCGAAGCGGGTACACATCCGCAGCATGAAAATGGCGATAGGTTCTCGGGCAATGAACGATTGCGGCCGTGGAAGAGGCCGCTGCGATCCGTTGGAGGTTCTCTTGAGAGAAGTAGTTTCCGTGTGCAATCAGCCCCAGCGGAGCCTTTATCAATTCATCCAAATAGCGATCGATTCGATTCGTCCCCTCCACACCTGAAACATCCTGCCGAAAGTGTTGAATAAACTCTGCATCCCGAAAGGAAGCAAGCGCTGATTCGATCGGTTCACTTCGGTGCATCAACCAGTTCCACTCCTCCATCGATTCGGCCAAATGCATCGAGACGATTCCCTCGAAATGCTTTGCGCGGTTCGTCATCTCCTCCACGAGTGCGAGGGAGGTTGTGTAGGGGGCATGGGGAGAAACGGCGAACTTCGTGTCGAAGATCGGAGACTGCGCGGTTTCGACCTTTCGCATGACCCCTTCGAGAAAGGAGTCCGTTTCGTTTCTTCGAGACTCTTGGATGTCTAAAACTTCGGGGCAGGGGTGGTAGAGGAAAGGAGCCTCCTCGATCAACGCTTCGGACCATGGCGTCCCCGTTTCTAAAGTGGCGATTCGATCCGTAACCCAACTCGGTTCCCACGGTGCCGTGATGGTATCGAGCATATACCGAGTGCCACTATCGTAGGCGTTTTGAATACCGCGAACGACCGCTTCTCGGCGGGATGTTGGATCGTTGGTTTTCATCGAGGCGCGTCGGTGCTGAACAACGTCCCGAATCCAACCGATGAAAGAACCACGGTAGGGGATCGGAGCCGACAGATCGCTGAACTCCGTATGGGTGTGAGCGTTGAAAAACCCAGGGAGGATAGCGACGTTGGGAAGCTCTACTTTCGGGCAGGAAAGAAATCGATCTGGGAGAGAAAGCCCGAGATGAACGATTCGGCCTCGGTGGGCCACCAACCATCCCTCGTGAAGGGGGGGAACAGAAACAGGTATTAACCATCCAGCTCGTATTGCAATAGTGTTCATGGATTCGTTTAGAGTCAATGGACAAGTTTCTCGCTCGCTACTGGTAACTCGAACACTAATGCGATCCCTCCGGGATCGTTGGAGATTCATCACGATCCACCGGCGGTGGCGCTGCGCTTACCGCCGGCTAATGGCTGTAATCCCTTCGGGATACCAGAGGGATGCAAAACTTATCCTCGAGTTCTCCTCTGCGAACCTCCGCGTCCCCTGCGGTTAAAAAGGAATAAATCCGGACACTCAAATAACAAGGTCAACACCAACTTTTTGACAGCCCAGGGCAAGCCCCGCGCCTCAGTTCGAGACGCCCCTACCCGGGGCTACCTTTCCTTGCCCTACGGTCAAGGCTAAGGGCAAAGCCCTCTTCTTTCTCAAGTCTCAAGCCTCACCCCTCAAGCCTGATTCGTCCGATTCGTGGTTCATCCCACGGTTCCTTCACTTTGCCGATTGTTCTGAAGCTTCCCGCGACTAAAATGAGCCTACTATGCGAGACCTTGTGGACAAGTACGTATCCCTACGGCGAACAAGCCCTGCGTGGATGCTGCTCGTTTCCCCCAAGGGACCGATCATCTTGGCGAGCCTCAAGGTCTTGGTCGAGGCAAACCCCAACGGAGTCGATCTTGAGGAAGCGGTCGAGCGGTTGGCAATCGCCTTCGCCGACTATACCAACGATAGCGACATGGACCTGGGGGACGATCTCCAGCAGACGGCTCGGAAGGAACTGCGCAACTGGCTGAAACGCGGACTCATCGTCGAACGGAATGGCTTGATCCTTCCTACCAACGCTTTCCAGCGCGCCCTCGATTTTCTTCTCTCTTTAGAAGACAAATCGATGACCTCGACCGCCTCCCGACTCGCAACCGTTCAGAGGGCGATCGAATCGTTGGAATCGCAACTGAGCCGCAATCAAGCAGACCGAGAAGAATCGATCCGAGCTCGCATCGAAGCGCTCAACGCCGAACTTAAGAGCGTTCAAGCCGGAGAGTTCGAGGTCTTAGATGGCCCTAAAGCGGTCGAAGGGATCCGAGAGGTCTACCAGCTCGCAACGAGCCTTCACGCAGACTTTCGACGCGTCGAAGATTCCTACCGGGAGGCCGATCGAGCCCTTCGCCATCGCATCTTAAGTGATAACCAGAACCGCGGCGAAATTGTCGACGAACTCCTCAACAGCCACCAATCGTTGGTCCAAACCACAGAGGGGCAGGTCTTCGAGAGCTTCCATGCTCAACTGGTCAAAACGGCTGAACTCAAAGAGATGAAAGCTCGCTTGCGTTCGATTCTCGAAAACAGCAATACAGAGAAAGCGTTGCATCGCAAACAAAAGGCAGATTTGCGTCAGCTGGTTTCTCGTTTAGTGCAAGAATCCGAACGTGTGATTCAGGCGCGCGCCAGGAGTGAACGGGATGTTCGTAGCTTCCTTAAGTCGGGGCTCGCCGACGAGCAGATCAAAGTGGGGGCACTCCTTCAAGAGATTTTTCAAGTTGCCTATGACGTCGATTGGGACTCGCAACGGGTGAGGCGTTCTGAAAGCCCCCTACCTGCAATCGCCCCCTCCCTCGCAAATCTTCCTGTCATGGAACGCCTCCTAGTCAAGCAAGTGGACCAAGGGGAAACCTCCGAGTTCTCCTTAGAGGTCAACGAAGCGAATCCAGCTGAGATGGACGCGGAGTTTTGGCAAGCGTACCACGCACTCGATCGTACTCGGCTCCTGAACAACACCCTTGAAACCCTCACCAAAGAGGGGAAACCGATGTCGATCGGTGCACTTGCAAACGCTCTTCCCCCAACCCACGACTTGGAAACGCTGGCCTATTGGCTATCCATGGCCAGACAAGCCGGAATCCAAATCGCGGAGGAGACCGAAGCTGTTGATCTGCCCGATACCGAGGAGTCGACCACTCGCTTCCATGTGCCGAGCGTTGCACTGACCTACGAAGCGGTCAAGGATCTCGAACTAGGAAGCCTCGAATGACGAACATCTTCGATCGAATGTCTTCGGAGGAAAGCGAACCAAACGATGCGCCGAAGCTAGAGGCTCCGGAATACGTCGACGCCGAACCGACTGAGCCTACGGAGTATTCGGAGCAAGCGGATCCGTTCGATTCCCCCAAACCACCGGAAGGGGATTCGCATCGCACACCCGAAGAAGTTCGAACGGCGGTGCAGGAGCTGCTCAAGCATGGTTTCTTTGAGGAGGGAAATCGTCGCGAGCTATTTCGAAGCATCATCATCCATACCGACGCGATCAACCGGGTTTTGGAACCGTTGGATTTGATCCTGCGGATCGATACACATCGAGGAATCGCTTTCATCGCTGTCACGCAAGAGGTGACGGAGAATCAAACGGAGACCACCGGTTGGTCCCATCCGTTGGTTCGCAAGCAGCGGCTCACGTTGGAGCAATCTCTCCTCATCGCGATCTTGCGTCAGTTCTTTATCCGTCATGAGCACGACCACGGAGTAGGGCAAAGTGACGCGAAAGTTTCCGTCGAGGAGCTCGTCGCCAATTTTAAGAACTACTTCGAAGAAACAGGAAGCGATGCGAAAGATGAGAGCAAAGTACTCCACTTGCTAGACCAACTGAAAACATATGGGATCGTATCGGAGGTGGATAAGAAGCAAGATGTCGTCATCCGACCCTTGATCGCTCACTTGGCCAATCCAGAATCTCTTACAACCTTGTTGAAAGTTCTGAAGGAACGACGCAACGGGGTCATGCTCGCTGAGGAGAGTGAATGATGTTAGACCGTCCTCAGGAGATGGTGCAAACCTCCCTCTTCGATCTCGACGAGAAATCGGGATCGGAAGCGTCGTATCTGCTAACACAGCTGGAGGTCTATAACTGGGGACCGTTCGGAGGATTGCATCGAGCGGAGTTCGACCCAGCAGGAACCGCGATCATCGGTCCGACCGGAAGTGGCAAGACAACACTGGTCGACGCGTTGATGACACTCCTCGTCGCGCAACCTCGCTACAACCTCGCCTCCACCGGTGGACATGAGAGTGATCGAACCCTGATCTCCTATGTACGCGGAGTGCTAGGTGGAGATGGTTCGGACGGACGAGAGGAGGTTTCGAGACCGGGGAAGACAATCACCGGGATTTGCGCTACCTATCAGAACGGAGAGCAGACGGTCAAGCTGGGGGCGCTGCTTTGGACGGAAGGATCGGGAAACGGTGCGGAGGATTTGAAGCGTCGCTGGGTCTTCTCCTCTGCCGAAGGACAAACGCTCGATGTTTGGCTTCGCATGTTGCACGAGGATGGGATCCGCGATCTCCTCAAGATGGGGAGAGAGACGGCGAACCTTCGGATCTTCGATAGCAAGAAAGCCTACCTGACCCACATTCGAAAATTCTTCGACGTCGGAGAGAATGCGTTCACTCTTCTCAATCGGGCGGCAGGTCTCAAGCAACTGAACAGCATCGACGAGATCTTTCGTGAGCTGGTCCTCGACGATCGCTCTGCCTTTGATCGGGCGATCGAGGTGGCTGGGGAGTTCGACAATCTGGCCGCTATCCATGCGGAGTTAGAGACGGCGAAAAAGCAGGAAGAATCTTTGCGCCCTGTCAAGGAGGAACATGAAAGGCTTCAAAAGTCGCAACGCAAAGAGGAACGATATCGGACCCTCAAACGTGTTCTCCCTATCTGGTTTGCAACGGTCGCCCATAAACGTTGGGAGGAAGAAGGAGTTCGGCTAGCTCAGCAAAGCAAACTCTTGCAAGAGCAGTACAACGACTTGGAAGAGAAGATGTTCGAAGTCCGCTTGCGGGTCGATGATCTTCGAGAACGCTATCTGTCCCTCGGTGGGAACGTCATCGGAGAGATCGAAAACACGATCGCTTCTAGAAAAGAGACCGTTGCCTTAAAGCGAACCTACGCGAACCAGTATCAAACGATGATCCGTCGGTTCCAGCTGAGCGATGATTTGAAAGAACCGACCTTCAGGACCAACCAAGAATCCCTGCGAGAAAAGCGTGGCTCCGTGCAAGAGAGCCATGATGAGCAGAGCACGGCGACCTTATCTCTCCTTTCCGAGGTGCGCGATCAAGAGACGAAGATTCAGGAACTTGAGTTGGCTCTTCGGAAAGTGAAAGAACGTCCCGGATCGAACATCCCTCACCCCTTTCAAGATTTCCGATCGGACCTCGCAACAGAACTCGGTTTGAACGACAGCGATCTCCCGTTTCTCGCCGAACTGATCGAGGTGAAGGGGAGCGAAACTCGTTGGCGAGGTGCGATCGAGCGCGCAATCGGGTCCGAAAGGCTCCGCGTCTTGGTCCCCGAGGATTTGATCGATGAAGCCCTTCGCTGGGTAAACCACCGAGACAATCGGCTCCACGTTCGACTCCAAGAAGCCAAGACCACTCCATTCCAAGAGGACTTCTTTCAGGACGGATATGTCAACAAACTGAACTTCAAACAGCATCCACTCCAAGGTGCCGCCAAGCGATTGCTTGCAGGGCGAGACCTTCACTGCGTCGATTCGGCGGAGGTACTTAAGCGAACGGAATTCGCGTTAACCGTTCAGGGGATGACATCGGGAAAGAAAGGGAAGTTTGAAAAGCAGGACCAGCGACGGTTGGATCAAGATTGGATGACCGGCTTCGATAACAAAGATCAACTCGAATCGATCGCGCGAGAGGTTCTCACCTCGCGCGAGTTGCTCGGTCGATTACAAACCCATGCGAAGGAGAGCCGACAGAAGTTGGATCATTGGAGCGAGCAGTTGCAGTTGATCGATACGCTCCTGCAATTGGAGTTTGCCAGCATCGATCTCCCTCGAGCGGAAGCCGATTTGACCCACTCCGAAGAAAGACTCGCGGCGTTGCTCGATCCAAAGTCGAATGCAAGCCATGCCAAGCAAGAATACGATCGGATGAAGCAGCAGCTTGATTCGATTCAGCAACGACTCAACGACCGACAATCGGAAATCTCGATTATCGAATCGAAACGAAAGGATGCTGAAGCCGCTCGAGAGGATGCGATCGAACGGATCGGGGATGGGATGACACCGGAGGAGTTAGAGCTCGCCAACACCAATTTGACGATCGATGTCAATGTCCAACCCAATAAACTCATCTCGCTCGAACGCGAGATGGCAAAGAGGGTCGATGAACGATACACCCAACATCAGGACAAGATCGCTGAAATCAAGCAACAACTCGTCCGGAAGATGGAGGCGGCGAAGCGATTCGACACGGGGGCCTTAGCAGAGGTTGGTTCGGATGTTTCCGATGTGCAACACTATTTGGATCGGCTCAATGTGCTGACGCTGGAAGCCCTTCCAGAAAAGAGGGCTCGTTTCCTTGACTACTTGAATCGATCATCCGATCAAGGAGTGACACAACTCTTGGCGAGCATCGACGAAGAGGTCGACGCCATCGAACTCCGAATCCAGGAGCTCAATCTAACGCTCGTCAAAGTCGACTTCCGCTCTGGTCGCTATCTGCAGCTAATGCCGCAGCGCATGAAGGATGAGCGATTACGGAGCTTGGACGCCGTGATGCGCAAAGTTCGAAGCGCGGCGTTGAAGGACGACGGTGGGGAGAGTCATTACAAGGCGTTGCAGGAGATGGTCGCCATTCTCCGAGATGCTGGTGAGAATCGTCGATTGCAAGGTTCAAAAGCCCTTCTCGATCCACGCTTTCGTTTGCAATTCTTCGTCGTTGAAGTGGATCGACAAACCGGGGACCAATCTCCACCGAGGACGGGTTCGCAAAGTGGAAGTGGTGGGGAGAAGGAGTTGATGGCGAGCCATATTCTTACCGCCTCCCTCAGCTATGCGCTCTGCCCACCTGCTGCGAGTCACCCACTTTATGGAACGGTGATTTTGGATGAAGCCTTTTCGAAATCTTCCCCCTCCGCCGCGAGTCGCATCATCGAAGCGCTCCGAATCTTCTGCTTGCATCCGATCTTTGTGACGCCGAATAAGGAGGTCGGGTTGTTGAAGCAACACACTCGCAAAGTCATCTGTGTTCAACGGCCAGGAAAGGAAGCGAGCCTTGCTTCGATCTCTTGGGAACGCCTTGAAGCGATCGCGAAGGGGCAATGAAATCGCCGACGGACCTTCGCCTCCTATTGAAGCGTCGGTGGGAGAATGCTTCGATACGGGAAAGCAAGTTGCTCGGTGGCCCGGGAGCTTGGCCATGGATTCTCTCGATCGGGAAGCCCTCCTCAAGAATGATCCTCAACGATCTCGATGGGGTTCGGCGACATATCGAGGCATGGCGACGGGTGCGAATCGGATCGGTTGGAATGGAATCGATTCGATTTCGATCGACGGGGGAGGGCGTCGAGGTTCCGATCACGTGGACTCTGCACAAGCCGTCGGATTGGATCGATGCGATCGGTGAAACCTCTGTGCGACGAGAGTTCGAGGCGTTGTCGACTCTCGTCGGGAGCACAGATGCAGCGTTCCACTCCCTTTGGGTGCGCCGCAGATCCTTATGGTTGGGGCGTTCCACCGATGAGATCGTTCAAGGAGCGCGATTGGCGATGAAACTTTCGCCGGGATGCGCTGAGGGGCGTCCTTTGCGAACGCTGGGTTTGGAGGGGATCGATACGAAGTTTTTTGAGCGGAACGAGCAACTCTTAACAACTCTTTTGGATCTCCGTTATGAAGGAGAGGTAAGTCGCATGGGCTTGGAACCTTTCCTCGACGCTTGGGCGGAGGGAGATCACTGGCTCTTGGTCATCGACTTGGATGGCGGGTTGTTACCTTTTCAGAAGATGCGAGTCCGGA
>CAYMXM010000210.1:0-8190 GCA_964394065.1 uncultured Pirellula sp.
TGACTTACCCAAATTACGATCTTTTCATCAGGCCAGGCTGGGGGTGAGGGGTAGAAGTATTCGGAACAAAAACCTCGTTTGGAAACCGAGTACTCAGCGCTCAACGCTCAACGCTCACTGCTCAACGCTCACTGCTCCATAAGCTGGGACATCGAGTCTCGGACTTGGATTGCCACGGGTTGGTTCTTTTCAGCTTCCGAGGCCATTGGTTCGAGATTCCCATTTCCTCCCGCGGGTTTCTCCGCCTGCCCCTGCTTCAGTTTTGGCTGTCCCTGCTTCCGTTCCGCTATTTTGATTTGGACATAGGGAATTGCCAGGCCGAAGATATGGATCACTCGGTGGTCTGGGCGGTCCCTTTTTAGCTTTTCAAGGTAGGTTACCGCCCGATCGATATACTTCTCCGCTTCCGAGAGTCTACCGCATCGGTAGGTGGTCACAGCTCGATATAAATCGTTTTCAACCCGAGTGGTCGTATACCAGTTTTCTTGTTCGGCGTCGGCAAAAACTAGCTGGAAGATCTCGTCATGGCGAATCATGTACTGATCGGCCTTCTCACATTCTCCTTGCTGCAACGCATGAATTGCGAGGCGTAGATTGCCCGAGACGGCATATTTGGCGAGTATCGATTTCTCTGGGTATTTCTCCCAGAGGTCCAGCGAGCTTTCGACGAGCCTTTCCCCGATTTCGACAAACTCTTCGTCAGGGAGCTTCAAGACCGATAGCTGCATAAAAAGAATTGCGTTACGAGCGTCGAGATAGTCGACGTTCTCAGGATCGTCCTCCAATGCTTTATCCAGATAGTACTTGGCGTACAGAATCCCATCTTCGCGAATTCGCGTCCCCTCTTTGAACACTTCTTCCACTTCTTCGAAAGGGATCCAGGCGAGCCGGTGGTATCCGAAGAAGAGTTGGTAGTGGTACACCGATCGATTCGCAGGATCCTTTTCTAAAAGTTCGCGGAGTATCCGGATCGATTCCATCCTATGGTCGTAGGCTTTTTTAATCTGACGAAGATGCATATATCCATTGGAACAGTGGTTGTGAGCCACGCTCAGTCGATGAAGCGCTTGCAAGTCGTCGGGATTGTTCCGTAGATAAGCTTCTTGAAAGGCGACTGCATTGGAAAGGATATCCTCATTCGACTCTCGGCTGAGGACCCTCCCGTCGTTGAACGCTTCGGTGACGGGAAAGACGATCGAGTCGATCGCCTGCAAGGTCGCTGCAAGATTCTCTTCAACGCGTCGAAGGGCGTCCCGTTCGCGAAGCCAAGCGGAGTAGACCGCGACCATAGCAACGAGGACGATGGTGAGGGCTGCCGTAGCGGTGAAGAAGGTCCGAGGGGATGTCCGAGCCCAATAACGAATGGATTTTGCGAACGAAGGTCGGGAAGCGTTGACAGGGATCCCCTGCAGCAGGCGGTCGAGATCGTGGACCAGTTCGCCAGCGGACTGGTATCGTTGGGCCGAGTCTTTGTGCAGACATTTCAGAATAACCGCTTCGAGGTCCCGCGAGATCGATGGAACGATCTTCCGTAGGTGAGTCGGTGCGTGTCGGCAAATCTTGTCCGAAATCTCGAAGTAAGAGGTCCCCTCGAAGGGAAGGTGGCCCGTCACCAGTTGATACAAAATGATCCCAAGGGAGAAAATATCGGACGTGACCGTGACGTTATCTTGATCTCCTCGAATCAACTCGGGGGACATATAGCGAATCGTTCCTACGGTGACCGATTCGGTCGTCAGATTCTGGGAAAGATCGGTGAGTTCCCCCAGTCGTTTTGCTAGTCCGAAATCGGTCAGCTTCGGCTCGAATCCCAGCCCGTACGTTTCTTGGTTCGCTACGGGGGCGAGAAGGATGTTGCTCGGCTTCAGGTCCCGATGAAGTATCCCCCGGGAGTGTGCGTACTGAACCGCTTTCGCAACCTCTCGCACCAACCAAGCCGCGCGCTGTTCTGGAAAAGTCTCGGAGTGGCTTTCTAGGTGCTTTGCTAAACTCGGACCGTCAACTAGCTCGACGGCGATGAAGGGAATCCCGCCGATGCTCCCCGTTTCATAGACAGGGACGATTCCGTGATGATTGAGAGATGCAACCGCTTTCGCCTCTCGCATGAAACGCTGAAGTAGCCTTGGTTGCGATTGCAGCGATGGGCGAAGCATCTTGATCGCTACATTTCGATCGAGTCGTAAATCCTTTGCCTGAATAACGACTCCGAACCCTCCTGCTCCTAAATGCTTCAGAGGAAGGAATCGAAGGGCTGTCTCGCCCCCCTCGGTCTCGACGAGTGGACCTTCGTTGGGGCTATCGCCGTCTCGAAAAGCAACCGGTGACTCCGAAACCAACCGATCCCAGCAGGCCTGCTCGTCGAACGATTGACGACGAATCTCCCAGCTCGAGTGGTCGATCCAATCCTGGAGATCACGGACGAGGTCGCTATCTTGAAAACGGGGAGTCGTCATGGCAATCCGCTGCTAAACTCACCACTTTCTTCACCGACAACATTGGATTTCAGGGATTTAATGCAACGAACCAGGAGCATTCTGACAGCGTTCTCCGATCGATCGACCCGCTCGCTAATCTGCTTAAAGGTGAGCCCATCTTCAAATCGCCATTTCAAGAGGATCTGGATCGGCTGGGGCAGGCAAGCGACTTCATTCGCGAGCCTCTGCAAAAGTTCGTCGGAGATAGCGTCCGCTTCGGGATTTCGTTTCGGGTCGGGTACCAACTGAATGATGGTTGAGTTCCCAGTCATCGACTTCTCAAACTTGACGCTTCGTTTACGAGTTGTCACGTAGTGACGCCTTACACGCCCAAGGTTGTGAAAAAGAAGGGTGCGCAGCCATGCAAAGAACTGAGTCGAATTGTCAGCTCGAAGCTGGTCGAAACCTTTGATCGCATCCTTGAAGGTCTGCTGGATGATGTCCGATGAATCGACCTTGGAGTTGAGCCGAGGGTCGTTCGCTTCGAGAAGCAAGGCTTTCAGAAGAGGCCGAAACCTTTCGAGGGCAACACCAAAAGCCGCAAGATCACGCTGGCGAAGCAGACCGCTAACCCGGGGGAGTTCAGGTTCGGGGGACGAGGAGGTATGAGAAGAGTCGGATCGCAATTTTGATTCCCTACACTGAAATGAGAAATCGCGACGTGTTGGCTTCCAATATTGAGTAAACCACCTCTTAATGCAAGAGTACATGCAATTGAAGAAGGAGTAATTTAAGAAAAATTGCCGTGAGGATTTTTCCGTAGTAAGTGTTTTCGTTCGATTGGGGCTTGCCCTGGGCTGTCAAAAAGTTGGTGTTGTGGCGATATCGGTTTGCGCAAGTTTCGTTCTCTAATTCGCTTCATGTCCGACCGGGGCTTGGCTCCGTCGGACACCAAAGCGGTGTCCGGCAGGGATCGCGAGCTCCATCTTTTCCACCTGTATCGTTGAAAAAATCCTCGGCTGCCCCCAAATAAGCCCTGGTTTTGTCTTCTCCCAGTGCGAAAATAGGGTCCGAAGTCCAATTTTTTGCCAAGTAACTAGCATTCTGAGAATAGTTCCTGGCACCGTTTCAACTACGGCGTACACTATAAGACTGCACACTCAGATTACGACCGTATTGTCCAATTAACGGCATTACAAAATCTTATATGAATAATCCCCAACCACAACTCGATGGTCAGCAAGCGCTTCCTCCTGGGAGTAATCAGCCAGGTCAGCCAGACATTCTCAAGGTATTGTGGCGATGGAAATGGTTGCCCATCCTCGGTGGGCTCATCGGGCTAGCCATTGGCTATTTGATTCACGGACAGATGCCCCCTGAGTACAAGGCTGTCGCCTTCGTCCAAGTCCAGAGTCCCAACAAACACTTCCCGATCGACCCGATGATCCCAGCGGTCGATAACAAGGGAAAGAGTGATGAGTTGGTCGTCATTCGAAGTGGCTCCGTATTGGGACGAGCGGTAGATAGCGGAAAGCTGACCCAACACAGAGCCCTCACCGGGCAGAGCCGAGATGAGATTATCGGTTGGCTCAAGAAGAAAAAAGTTCTCGAAACGAAGCTTGGATCGACCGACCCAAACAGTGAAATCTTGCAAATCGGGGTTACAACCAACGATGCAGAACTTTCTGGGACCGTCCTCAACGCGATCGTCTCGGGGTACCAACAGCACACCGACACGCGGCTTCGGGAAGCATCCGATGACGCGAGAACGGTACTAGCGAAGTACAACGAGTCTTATTTCAAACGTGTAGCGGAACTTCAAGACGACATTCAAAAGATCCGAGACATCCCCGAACTGGTTTTTGTCGAGGGGAAGCCGATCGACCCCGAAGCGATCAAAATTCTAAAAATGAAGGCTGACGTTGCTGAAATCGAAGCCAAAAAGCGAAGTGTCGAATCCTTGCTGGAGCAAATCGATATTTCCCAAAAAGCGGGACGCCCTGCGGAGGAAGCACTGAAATTGATCGCTTCGGCCCAGGCGGGAGTCCTCCAACTCCCCTCCGATCAAATCAATCTCTCTTTCGAGAAAACCGACGTGCGATCACTCTTGGCCGCCGCAGATCAATTCGAAAACACAGCAGTTCTCCCCGCAAGGATTAGGTTGAAGAACGAAAAAGTAAACTGGGGTGAAAATCACCCCCGGGTAAGCGAAATGCAGGGCACGCTTGACGTGCTCGAAGCAGAACTCGCAAAGAAAAGGTTGGCCGTCAAGGAAGCAGAGAGTATTGTGCGAGAGCTGCAAGGAGGAAAAGAACGGGATACCCCGAGCCTCCAAATGCAGCTAGATCACTCGGTTGGTGCGTTGAAGGACGAGCATAAGAAGCTGGAGCGGGAAAGGCAACTCCTCCATGACGCGATCTTAGCGCTCCAACCAGCGGTTCATGAGAACTCGCATCGAATCAGCCGGTATCTGGGGAACCTAGCCGAGATGGAAGCCTTGAGCGCCACCTCCAAAGAAGTGAGTGAAGCGCTCAACCGCCTTAATTCGAACGCTGTTCAAAACATGAAGACGGTGACGATTCTTGAACAGTCCTCCATCGGTGGTTTCGTCGGTCCTATCCTCTTGCTGTACCTCGGCGTTGGTGCCATTTTGGGAGCGGGCTTGTTCGGCGGTATCGCTTACTTGCTAGAACTCGCAGACCGATCGTACCGAAGCCCGGATGAGATCGCAGCCGACTTGGGAATGCCGATCATCGGCCACCTTCCTCTCGCGAGCCTTTCCCGAACAAGTCGCGTCGATGACAAGGTGGATACCTCGATCGTCACACTGCATAAATCCCGATCGGCGATCAGTGAAGCCTTCCGCGGAATTCGAACGGCCATGTTCTTTTCCAGCAACCAAGGCTCGATCAAAGTAATTCAAGTCACCAGTCCGGTCCCTGGGGACGGGAAATCGACGATCGCCGCAAACTTGGCAGTAACGATCGCGCAGTCGGGACGAAAAATTTGCATCGTCGACTGCGACTTCCGCCGACCTCGGGTTGCGAAGATCTTCGGTTTGCGCGAAGACACGGGACTGGTGCAAGTCATCGGTGGTAAAGCCGAACTTGACGATGCTCTTCAGACGACCACGGTTCCGAATCTTTACTCCCTCACCTGCGGACGACGACCAGGAAACCCAGCCGAGCTCTTGGCGAGTGAACGATTCCATCAGATCATCAGCGAACTTCGTGAGAGATTCGACTACGTCATTGTGGACACGCCACCGGTACTGGTCGTGAGCGATCCCGCTGCGGTATCTGGCTCTGTCGACGGCGTGATTCTCACGGTTCGACTCCGACGTAATTTGAAACCTATCGCGATCCGAGCCGCTCAAATGCTTCACGCGATGAATGCGAATATGCTTGGGGTCGTCGTCAACGGTATTGGAGTCGGTGGGAATGGCTACGGATATGGTGGCTACCGCTATGACTCGTACAACAACAATGCCGGCTATGGATATGGTCGCTCGGGATACGGTGGTTATGGCTACGGATCGACCTTCCAGTACGGCGGCTACTACGGCGGTACCATGATCGGCCGCGATTATTACGCCGATCAAGTTCCCAATGCAGTCGAGAAGTAGTTTGCTTAAGAAGACGCGTAAGCGAGGCCCTAAAATCACAACCCGTGGCGTAAGCGAGGGACAGCGCTGGCAACTAGGCATCCATCCAAGGTCTCGCAGCACGCCCTTAGCCTTGACTGTAGGTCAAGGATAGGTAGCCCCGGGTAGGGGCGGCTAGAACTTAGGCGTGGGGGCTGGCCCCACGCATAGAAGGGTGGAAGTGGTTTTAGAGCCCCGGTAGGGGCGAAACAAACCTGCGTTTCCTTTTGTTTCGCCCCTACCGGGGCTCAAGACTTTTCGGGCTGGTATAGCGTGGGCCAAGGCCCACGTCTAAGTTCGGACGCCCCTACCGGGGCTACCAAGAAGGTGACCATTTTTAAACTTGAAAATTCTACCTAGTCTCTCTAGCTTTACTCCCATGCGTCAGGCCTCCCCGGAGGGGAGGGTGACTTTCACCTCCTCACCCACCCATGAACTCACCTCGAGTTTGCATCATCAACATTGTGGGGCTCACCCCTGAGCTTCTTCGTTTCGCTCCCCACATTTCCAAACTTGGCGTTGCCACACCATGGCGTTCCCCTATTCCCGCCGTAACCTGCACGTCGCAGGCCACGATGCTTGCGGGCAGTCCCCCATCAGAGCATGGGATCGTCGGGAACGGGTGGTATTTCCGAGAAACGGGGGAGATCCGTTTTTGGCAGCAATCTCGAAACCTGATCCATGCCCCAGACCTCCTCTACGACGGGTTCGAAACCGCGAAGATTTTTTGGTGGTACAACCAGCATTCTTCTGCTCGTTGGAGCGTGACGCCGAAGCCTCACTACGGTTGCGATGGCTCCAAGGTCTTCGACATTCTGGACCTTACCGAGTGCCACTTGACCGAAACGCTCGGTCCCTTTCCTTTTTTCTCCTTTTGGGGCCCGAACGCAGGACTCCCCGCATCGGAATGGATCGCAAAAGCTGCGGCCCGCGTCATAAAACAAAAGCGGCCTCAGGTAACCCTTACCTACCTGCCTCACCTCGACTATGACTTCCAGCGTTACTCGGCACCTTCGATGGAGCGAGTCTCGGAAGTCGATCGTTGCGCGCAAGTCGTAATCGAAGCGGCTCATTCCATCGACGCGATTCCGATCGTCATTTCGGAGTATGGGCTCGTCCCGGTCTGCAAAGCAATTGGCATCAACCAAATCCTCCGCCAAGAGGGGTTGCTCGTCGTTCGCGACGGTCCGTTCGGTGAGATGCTTATGGCGGGAGACTCGCGCGCTTTCGCAGTCGTCGATCATCAAGTGGCCCATGTCTATGTGCGGTCCCCGTCCGATCAGCCCAGGGTTCGTGCCTTGTTAGAGTCTGTCGAGGGTATCGCAAACGTAGTAGCACCGACCGATATAGGGCTAGGACATCCGCGAAGTGGCGAGTTGGTCGCTCTCGCCAAGGCGGATGCTTGGTTCCACTACTACTATTGGCTTGACGATAAGCGAGCCCCCGATTTTGCGAGAACAGTCGATATCCATCGCAAACCAGGCTACGATCCTGCCGAACTCTTCATGACTTCGAAGAGCAAAGCTCTCTTGCGAGTGGCACAAAAGAAACTTGGGTTCCGCTACAAGATGGACGTGATCCCCCTTCAACCAGAGCTCGTGCGAGGGAGTCATGGGCTCATCAACGCTCCCGACCAAGGCCCCCTCATCATCGGCCCCGATGCCCCCGACGACATGACGCAATTCAAAGGTTATGTACGTTCTTTATTAAGGAAGTAAACATTGTCGCCCGCCAACCTCAAAGCGACCACGGAACACACCGTCTCCAGGCTTGAGGGGTGAGGCTTGAGACTTGAGGAAGAGGCTTAGCCTTGACCGAAGGTCAACGCTAAAGGGGGAGGACGCGAAGCGTCCCCCCATCACAACCCGACGCGTTAGCGAGGGATAGCGCTGGCAACCAGACATCCATGCCAGGTATCGCAACACGCCCTTCGTGCCTCAGGGACGTGCCACCCGGCGTCGAGGTATTCCCGGCGAGGGGCCAGGTGCACTCGCGACGCTGTCCCTCGCTTACGCCACGGGTTGTGATGGACATCTCCCCAAATCACCTTAAACTCAATGTCTGAACAACTATTGTTCGAACGGAATGTTTTTCGGAACTTTCTGGAGACTTCTCTAGATAAATGGAGCGAGT
>CAYMXM010000211.1:0-8181 GCA_964394065.1 uncultured Pirellula sp.
CGCGCTTTAGAGTTCTGCTCCCCTCGCCCCGCTTCGGGGAGAGGGGCCGGGGGTGAGCGGTGTCCGACGGGGACAAGCCCCAATCGGACAAGAAACATTCGATTTCCCGGGGAAAAATGCTTCACAGCGTTGCCTACCGGGGCTACCAAAGTGCCCCCCGACCAGACGGAGGCCAACAGGAGAGCGCTAAATATGCTTATTAACCCAACCAACTCCGGGCGAGACGCCCGGGCCACGCATTAGGAGGTGAACGCTCAATGACATTCCTCCACCTCTCGCTGCTGGCCGGGGGATTGCTCGCATTGGTTCCCATCGCGCTCCATATGCTTGGTCGCCGACAACCCAAGGCGATTCCTTTCCCCGCCATTCGCTTTGTCCGTCAAACGGCTGTCCAAGCGCAAAAGGGGTGGACCGTCAAACGCTGGCTCCTCCTATTGATGCGCGTTCTCTTGATTCTCCTCGTCGCTTTAACCCTTGCCTCTCCCAGGGTTCCGAGCGCCGATTTTGCGAACTATATGCTGATCGGCTTGTTCGGCCTTTTCGCCCTCCTCGCGACGGGTGTTGCTGCGACCGCCTTCGCATCTCGCAAAGGGATCGGAATCCTCGCCGGATCGATCCTCGCCAGTCTCCTTCTCTGGGGGCTCACCCTCTTTTGGTCCGTGGCGACCAGCTTGGGGAGCACGCAGAAGGTTCTCCCGACCGGGACCGGGCCGATCGCTACCGCATTGGTCATCGACACCTCGCCTTCGATGAACTACCAATACCGCAATCGAACCCGACTCGACGAAGCGAAGGAAATGGCGGGATGGCTTATGGATCGCCTCCCGATTGGAAGCCAGATCGCGATCGTGAACTCCGATGCAACCGTGAGACTCCATGCCGATCGAGCTTCCGCGAATCGACAATTAGAAAAGACGATCGTCGAAGGTCGCGCGTCGGCGATTTCTCAACGAATCGCCAGCTCGATCGATGCGCTGCGGCAGTCTGAACTCGAACGACGCGAAGTCTACGTCCTCACGGATCTTTCCGATGTGGCGTGGCGCGACGCAGACTCGGCTGGAATTGCAGCCAAGCTGGCCAAGGGAAAAGGAAACGGGGAATCGGGAGAGGAAAACGTCCTCCTCCAAATCATTGATGTCTCTGCACCGCTGAACGAAAAAAAGAACTGGGGCCTTCGCAAAGTCGGACTGAGCCAACAATCGACCGTTCCTGGAGCCTCCATCAGTTTGGAAGTCGAGGTGGAAGGGTTTCCCGGAAGTGGCGCCGAGCAGATGAGCGTCGAGCTTCACACCGAAGCGATCGATCGAAACCTTGTCGTTCGGGGAGATTCGGTGGTTCAACCCGAACTCACTCTCGTCGATAAGCAACTCGTCGAAGTCCCTGACGGAGGAGCCGCCTTCGTCCGGCTGACCTGGAAAGAAATCGCTGGCGGAACCAACCATGCCCAAGTCCGCCTTTCCCGTCCCGACCCACTCGCCATCGATAACATCGCCTACCTCTCCGTCGAAGCAAAGGTTCAAGGGGAATCCCTGGTTGTAGCAAACGACCCACGGGATGCGCAGCTTATCTCCCTCGCAGTCGAACCGTTCGAAGAGTCTTCCAGTGGAGAGGGAGAAGATGCTCTTCCCTCCCGTCGCAAGACGCACGTCGAGAACTATGGCAAGTTGGGAATCGCACCGCTGCAAGATTACGCGAACATCATTCTCTACGATCCCTTCGATATCGATGCCGATACCTGCGACAAACTTCGAGGTTGGGTCGAAGGAGGTGGGGGGCTTATGATCGTGCTCGGCTCTTCCTACCGAACCGCCGAGGAGCTGATGAACGCACCGGTCAGTCGCTTGCTACCGGGAGTCGTTAAACGAACAACCCGCCGAGACCGCGACGACCGCGGTGTCGTCTTGAGTCCTGCCGCGCAGAACCATCCGATCTGGAGTATCTTCGAACGTCCCGTCACCGAGATTCCGTGGGCTGCCTATCCGGTCTTTCGCCATTGGGATATCGAGGATCTGAATCCCGAGGCCTTTCCATTGATGCGGTTTACGCAAAGCGAACTTCCCGCGATCACCGAAGAGATCCGCGGCAAAGGCAGGATTCTGACTTGGGCAACTCCTTACCCAGAACCCTTCTCGCATCCTCAAGGAGCTGAATGGAGCGAGCTCTATCGAACGACGAGTGCGGAATGGCCCGGCTTTGCGTTGTTCCTGGGGACGGTCCGTTATCTGGCTTCCTGGAGCGATCAACAACTCAACTACTTTGTCGACCAACCAGCGATCCTCAACAACGATCCTTCCTTACCTCCGAAATATCAACTGTTCGATCCGGCGGGAGAGCAGACAAGCGTCGAAGCCAACGGCGACACGTTGTTGTGCAACTACACACGCTTTCCCGGCACCTATCGCTTGAAGGGACTTCGCCCGCAAGGCCCCGTCGTGCGCGGATTCAGCGTCAACGTTCAACCGGAAGAGATTTCCCTCAATCGAGTTGCCGAAAACGTACTCGACTTGGCGATCGGCCCCGAGAATTTCCGCATTGCAAAGGAGCGAACCGATGTCGAGTCCTCCATCGGCGAGGGGCGGCACGGTCGAGATCTTACCCCCTATATCATGGTGATGGTCGTTATGCTCTTCATGGCGGAGCAGACGATGGCGAGTCGGTTCTATGCTAGCAGCACCTCTTCGGCAAATCAGCCTTCTCGTCCCATTCGAAGACGAGGTGCAGCGTGACCGATTGGTCGATCAATCCGATTTTTGGAAGCTATTGGATCGTCGCTCTCGTCGGCTTTTGCCTCCTTTCGGTCCTGCTGTTGGTTCAGGAATCGGGGAGGTTGAGCCGCTATCAGATGGCGAGCCTCTGGACTCTTCGATTGGGGATGTGTTTGGTCCTGTTTCTCTTCTTACTCCGCCCTGGCCTGACCTTCGTCACTCAATCGACACCCACCGGGACGATCGCGATCCTGATGGACGAATCGACCAGCATGGCTCTCCCGTCTGGAGATGGTAAACGGAATCGATGGGAAGAACAAATCGATGCACTTGGGAGGATCTGGGGGGACCGTGGTCGCGTCGGCGCCAACAGCGAATGGTCCGCCTTCGCTTATAGCCAGATGTTGAAGCCACTCGGAACGGTGAAGGGGAGCGAATCGAAGGATTTCACCCTCCCCAACCAACCGACGGGGACCGCGACTGATATCGCAGGCCCTTTGGGGCAACTGATGGGGCTCAACCTCGATGCCCCCCTCTCGGCCGTCGTCTGGATGGGAGACGGAGCGCAAACTCTTTCACCGGCGGGTGGGGATCCCCTCGCATTCT
Organism: uncultured Pirellula sp.; assembly: GCA_964394065.1. Taxonomy (GTDB): domain Bacteria; phylum Planctomycetota; class Planctomycetia; order Pirellulales; family Pirellulaceae; genus JBKCUI01. Next base: position 3,312 of record CAYMXM010000211.1, read on the forward strand.
CCCGCCGTTTGGCGCAGTTGGACATTCCTCTTTATGTCGTTGGAATCGGTCCGCGCTCGGACAGCGAAAACTCCCGTGATTTAGGTGTTGAAGGGGTTCCGGAACAACTCGACGTATTCACGAAGAATCCAGTGAACGTACTCGGAACACTCCGTTGCCGAGGAGTCGCGAATCAAGAGCTATCAGTCCGTTTATTGGTTCGACGCGATGGTGCAGAGCCTCAAGAGATCAGCAGAGTGCGGTTGCGGGCGAGTCGCAGCGACGAGTCGATTCCGTTTCAATTGAAACTCATCGCGCAAGAACCTGGAGCTTACGAGTTGCTCGTGGAGGCCATTCCCGTCGAAAGGGAAGCGATCGCGGAGAACAACTACGCAACGGTTTACCTAAACGTTCGAGCGGGAGGAGCGAGAGTTCTCTATATCGAAGGGGAAGCTCGCTTCGAAATGAAGTTTATCCGGAGATCGCTCGGTGAGAGCCCTGATATCGATATGCTTTCTCTGCCGATCAACAAGCCACCTGTTCAGAAATGGCCCGTCGATTTGCGAGAACAGCTTGCGGGAGATGTCTTTGACTGCATCATTCTGGGCGATGTCGACTACAACGCCTTTGGACGCACCGGAGCGGAACGGTTGGCCGAGATAGTTCGAGGTGGAGCGGGCTTGATCACCCTCGGAGGTTATCACACCTACGGTCCGGGAGGCTGGGGAGAGTCACCGTTGCAGCAACTCCTACCGGTTCAATTGGGAAAGGTGACCCGCAACACGGTGGATGGAAAGGTCAATCTGCAGGAGCAGATCAGCGGCCCCATCGAAGTGATCCCCAAGGGAAACCCCGACTTGTTACAAATCGATGCACCTGAGAAAAATTTAGCGACCTGGAAGGGATTGAAGCCCTTGCTCGGAGCGAGTCGTTGGGGTGGTGTAAAAAACAATCCGGGGACCGTTCTCCTCGCGGAGAGTCAAAATGGAGATCCCTTGATCGTCGCGGGGAACGCAGGAGAGGGACGTATCGTTTCTCTTGCCATCGACTCGACCTTTCTGTGGGTACGGCAGGGAAAAGGAGCGGAGCACAAGGCCTTCTGGAGAAAGCTTATTTATTGGTGTATGCGCCGCAAAGCGGTCGATGAGGGGTTGGAGATGCGGATGGCCCAGCGTCGCCTCATGCTGGATCAGAGTTCGGAAGTGATTTTGGATTGGGTTCCAGGCTCGACGGGTCACGAGATGCCTCAAAACGTATCCCTCCATCTTTGGAAGCTGCCAGAGACCGGCGAGGCGGAGGGGCAGGATCTTGGAGAGGTCCCGACGATGCGCCGTGATACAGGTTCGTTGCGTGCCTCTTTTGTGGGGACGAAAACAGCGGGTAGATATGAGTGGCGAGCCCGCGCGACTTCTGCGGATGGAAGGGTTCTGGAGAGCAAACTCCCGTTTTCGGTAGCCGATCGATCGATTGAAAGTTTGCAACCGATCCCCGATTGGCAATTGATGGAACAGATGGCGAGATTGAATGCAGCAGCGGGAGGGCTTCTGCTGGCACCTGATCAGACGAATGAGGTCTTAAAACAGCTTCGAGAGCGGAGGAAGCAATCGACCGAAACGATCATCGAGAATCGAAAGCTAGGAGAGGGGGTACTCGACAGTTGGACCGCCTTTCTTATCCTAGGAGCGCTGATGATTGGTCAATGGTCGCTGAGAAAACGCTGGAATTTACCTTAGGTAAGCGGTGAGGTGTGAGCGATGAGTTGTGAGGAGTAAGGTGTAAGTAGGGAGGACGCGAAGCGTCCTCTCAATCACAACCCGTGGCGTTAGCGAGGGATAGCGTCGCGAGTGCACGTGGCCTCTTGCCTGGATCTCAGGCGTCGGGTGGCACGTCCCTGAAGCCCGAAGCATCCTACATTCTCTCGGATTTCCCTCTGCGAACCTCCGCGTCCCCTGCGGTTAAACAAACCAAGCCCCATCCGGACAAGAACTACCCAGTTTTAAGAACCTTCTCTGCGAGCGGCGTCGTTTTTTCATGAGATCCATGAAGCAAGTGGCTACAACCCGCTAAGTAATACGGGCGCCATTCGGGAGTGATGTGATAATAATCTTCGATAGCGGCTGAGCTGAATTTGTAGTCGTGCGAATCGCGACCTTTCAAAAAAACCAATTCGCGAGCTTTGCGAATCAGCTCTTCTGGAGGACCTCCTCGTTGAAGATATTGAAACGTATCGAGAGCTCCTTGATCCCGCTCTTTCCGAATCCGACCGAAGATCTGATCGAGCGTCGGTTCCGACTCTTCCTTGCTCACTAGGCTATCGATTCGATGGGATGAGAGAGACTGTCGAAGGTTTGCCGCGTCCCGAAAGTGTGCCAGAAAGGAAGCGGATTGCAGAAGCAACCAGCAGCGAAGTGAATCGTCGTAGACATGCTGATAGAGATAGTGCATCGCGTTGGTTGTCGTGACCGCATGGAGCGGAACGATGGCAGGTTGCCTACTAACCAGCTCAGCGGCCATCAAGAACATACTGTCGAACAACGCCTGCGGGTGAATCCCTTCAGCGAGCATCTTGAAGGTGGCTTGGGAAGCCTCCATAGGTGAAGCCGACCGGAAAGTATCGAGAAGTTGGAGAGAAGCCTTGGCATCTCGTTTACCATGAAGCCAGTTCTTGGGAAGTTCCTTGACGAGTTCCCAGTTTTTTCGTCCGGCCCGATCGGCATCCGCGTCCCGAGTCGCTGGGTTTGATTCCCCAGAATGGTTCAAAGAAGCATAGGCGAGCGAACGGATCACCGGTTCGGCATGTTCCCAACCGATGACACCCAGGAGCCGAAACGCGCCTGCCGTATAGATCGCTTTGTGTCCGATGCTCCGAAAGTCACGGGCGGAATGTTTCGCCATCGAATCCAGAAGCTGGCTTGCCGAGAGGACGCGAGCAGCTGAAGCGGCGGCAACGTCAGCGGCTTCGACATCCCATTTCTCCATCGCTTCGTTTAACAGAGCCAAGGCTTGAGGAGCTTCCGGGAGACGGGTCTCGTCCACCGCTCCCATCGTCCAATCCCCTTCCGCCACGTCGGAGGCTTGGGCGCTTTTGAAGTAGTCGATCCCCCAGAGAAGCGGGAACCAGCGTTCGTGGTCCGCAGCCGCGACCGAGGCTTGATGGGCCGAATGAACGACGAGAACGCTATGGAATTTGAAGCCGACGGCCGGTCTGGGTTGGACGTTTCGAATTCCAGCCAGGAAGAGGGCTGCAAGGAGTTCGCGATAGCTTGTACCGTTTCGGATCGAGTCGAGAGTGACATCGACAACTCGGTCGCGCGGAGTCTCTTCCAGAAGTCGCACCAGCGGTTCGATTTCTGGTCGAAATTGAACGCTTCCGGGAGGAAGCTTCGTCTCGGAGGCTTCGAGTCGCGGAAGCCAGGAGACATGCAACGCGGCCGTGCTGGCAACTGCAGCGCCGGAGGCGAGAGAGACAAACTCTCTTCGAGATTTACATTCCATCGTCGGTGAGCTCCTGGATAAAGACTTTAGACTTTGGGCTTTGACTTTAGGGATGTTTGGCCGACGCGTGAGCGAGGCCACGCAATCACAACCCGACGCGTTAGCGAGGGATAGCACTGACAACCACGCGTCCAATGCCGGGACTCATAGCACCCCCTTCGTGCCTCAGGGACGTACTACTCGACGACCAAATATTCCTAACAAGGGCCTCGTTTACTGGCGCCGCAGTCCCTCTCTAACGCGTCGGGTTGTGATGGGAAGACGCTTCGCGTCCTTCCCCCTCAACTCCGTGCAACAGGCCACGCTCCCCCAAAGGGGGCGAAGGGAGCCGACATCCAGAGCTTTCGCTCCAACTCGTTGCGCCGTTACCAATTATATCAAGTTTGCGGGTAGCCCGACAAATTCGGAGGCTTGGAGCCAGGAATTTGGGTATCGCATCTTGTTCAGTACCGACAGTTCGATATGCTGGTGGAATCCAATTCGTGGAGGGTAAGCGAATGGCTAGCGGCTTCATTGGAAATGAAGTGCCCCGTAAGGGGTTGCGGGTTCGAGCCCCGTGCCCTCCGCCTTAATGGCTTGTGCCATACGACGACCAGAAACGCCGTAAGTCTTCTCCGGAAACGACTTACGGCGTTTTTTCGTTTTGAACCGCAGGGGACGCAGAGAATCGCAGAGGGAGCATGTACAATGGACTCCCAGTTCCGTTTCTGAAGGGTTATTGATATGGTAACAACTAGTGCAATCGAACAGATCGATCAGTTTCGCAAGTTCGTTTTAGCACGGCTCTCAACTGGAGATGCTTCTCAAAGCTTAGATGAATTATTTGATGAGTGGCGATTTGCTGAACCACTCCCGCGGGAACTAGAATTGAACGCGAAAGCAATTGAAGCATCGTTGCGAGATCTTGATTCGGGCCATGAAGGAATAGCCTTGAAGGACTTTGTGAAAGAGTTCAAATCGAGTCGCGATCTTAGGTAATTAAGTATTATTGTGGCCTACCAGATTCGAATTCTTCCTCTAGCGGTTGAAGATATTTCAAGAATTTACGATTGGCTAGCCGTACGTTCGTCTCAAGGGGCGAATTCGTGGTTTCAGGCTTTCGAAGGAGCATGTTCACTCGTTTCAAACGACCCATTTCGGTATGCATATGCACCAGAGGAACAGCTCATTCGACGTTCTATAAGACAAGCACTTTTCCGCACGCCAAAAGGCAGGACGTATCGAGCTGTTTTTTTAATCCAAAACGAAGATGTCTTCATTCTCCGTGTTCGAGGCCCAGGCCAACCTCCTTTAGGTGAAGATGAACTTGATGTGCCATACCGATGATTAACCGTCCCGAGAAATCTGACTCTGAAGTGATTCAGATGATTCAACTCTGCATCGATAGCGAGATGGA
>CAYMXM010000212.1:0-8143 GCA_964394065.1 uncultured Pirellula sp.
CTATCCTGCGCGCCGAGATCAAGGGAAATTCTGCGCCGTCAGCGTGTACGCTTACAATATTGCTGCAACAAGCGAATGAACTCTGTGCGGGCTCGATAGGGAGCTTCCCCTTTGGTTTGCAGGACGCTTACCCTTCTTTTAGGGACCGGCCGTTCCAAACGGACGACGATCAATCGGTCGCATTGAATCGCAAGTCGAGGAAGGATCGTTGCAGGACCTCCCGCGTTGACTACGGCTACGATCCCTTCCACCGAATTCATTTCGATCCCAACTCGGGGGGAGATACGCGCTTTGGCGAACGATTCGTCGATAATGCGACGTGTACAAAACTTCTTGCTCAACAAACAAAGAGGCGTTTCCTGAAGCTCCGAAAACTTCACAGCGGACCGCTTCGCCAAAGGATGATTCGATGCGACCGCCATGACAAACTCTTCCTCCAGCAAAGGTACGGTATGGAATAGTTTGTCAGAGGATGGCGCAAAGGAAACACCCAAGTCGATACGCCCCGATTGGATTCCCTCCTCGATCTCACCAGCAGCCAATTCTTCAATCTGAAGCGATACGAGAGGATGCGCCTTAGAAAATTCCGCGACCACCTTGGGAGTCAAGAAAGCGTTTACGGTTTGCACCACTCCGATCGTTAAGCTTCCCCGAGTGAGGCCGTCCAATTCATCAAGGACGGCTTTTCCCTCCTCTAGCATCTTCAACGCCTTCAGTGCGAATTGTCGGTAAAGTTCTCCTGCGTGCGTAAGTCGAGCGCGTCGTCCGACCCGTTCGAACAAGGCAACACCGAGCTCATCCTCCAGATCTTTGATTTGCTGAGAAAGGGTCGGCTGAGAAACATAAAGCAGAGCCGCCGCATTGCGAAAGTGGGATTGCTCGGCGACTGCCAAGAAGTAGCGAAGATGGCGAAGTTCCACAAATCAGTCCTGATAGGTTTTGATGATCATAATGATCAAAACAAAGTATTGGAACAATCATTTTACTCGCGGTAGCATGTCATTACCAATTCGCCGAGAGGAATTTTCAGTGTCTCTGCGAGGATGTTTTTTTCCAGGTTTTGAGAACCGATTCAGGAGTATGAGCCATGAAGTCTAAAGCTATTTTTTACCACGCGGGTTGCCCCGTTTGCGTTTCCGCGGAACAAGCCATTGTCCCTGTGTTGGACAAGGAAAAGCTCGACGTCGAAGTTGTCCATCTGGGAGAACAGAAAGTTCGGGTTGCAGAAGCCGAACAGTCCGGTGTGAAGTCTGTACCAGCGCTCGTTCTCGACGGTGATGTATTGCACATCAACCACGGTGCGGATTTGTCGGCGCTGAAGTAACCAGGTGGGGCGGAGAAACTTGGCCCGAAAATCACAACCCGTGGCGTAAGCGAGGGACAGCGCTGGCAACTAGGCATCCCACTCAAGATCTCACAGCACGCCCTTCGTGCCTCAGGGCGTGCCACCCGGCGCCTGAGATATTCCCGACAAGGGCCACGTTCACTCGCGACGCTATCCCTCGCTAACGCCACGGGTTGTGATTGGGGACGCTTCGCGTCCCCCTACTGCCGATGCGTCAGACCTCGCTACTGCCAAGTACTTATCCCGGGGGCCAGGTGAGGGGCCTTCCTCCGAGGACGTGGTAGTGAATGTGGTGAACGGACTGACCACCATCGGCTCCGATATTGGTAACCACTCGGTAACCGTTCTTTTGAAGATCGAATTTCCTCGCCACCTGTTGGGCCACCCATTGGAGATGTCCCAATATCTGCACGTCCTCTTGCGTGGCATCGTCGAGCGAAGGAATGGGCTTCTTCGGAATCACCAGAACATGGACCGGCGCTTGCGGCTGAACATCGTGAAACGCCAAGCTCAGGTCGTCTTCGTAGACGATGTTCGCGGGAATCTCACGCCGAATAATCTTGCCAAAAATCGTGTCCCCCATGAATCTTCCAAACCCTCTAAAAAACAGAAAAAAGAATGAAAACTTCTTATCGTGGCAACTAGGCATGCATCCCAGGTCTCACATCACGCCCTTCGTGCCTCAGGGCGTGCCACCCGACGTTTGAGATATTCTCGACAAGGGCTACATGCACTCGCGACGCTGTCCCTCGCTTACGCCACGGGTTGTGATGGGGGGGACGCTTCGCGTCCCCCCCCTTAACTCCGATGCGTCAGGCCGCCCCCGACCCCTCTCCCCGAAGGGCGGGGCGAGGGGAGCAGATACTAATGTGCATCCCCCTAAATTCCAGCAATGACACCTTCGCTGTCTCCGAACTGTTCCGCTTCGATCCCCATCTTGTGCAACATTGTAAGATACAAATTGCACAAAGGAACCATCCCTTCAAAGGCGATATGCTGCCCCGTTTGCAACTTCCCTCCACCTTTTCCTCCGACGAGGATCGGAAGATTGTTGGGGTCGTGCCTGTTCCCATCCGACATGCTCGAACCGAATACGACCATGCTATTGTCCAAAAGGGTCGAATCTCCCTCCCGAATCGAACCCATCTTCCGTAACATCCTCGCAAATTGTTCCGCATGCCAACGGACGATCCGTTCGTACTGCGCGATTTTCTCTTGGTTGTTTTCGTGATGGGATAGTTCATGGTGCCCCCCCGACACGCCGTCCAAGAAAGAGAAATTGCGACCGGAAACATCGTTTGCAAACATCAGCGAACAGACCCGTGTTGAGTCGGATTGGAACGCTAATACCATAAGATCCATCATGATCTCGATGTGTTGCCGGAAATCGAGAGGGATCCCTGGTCTGGCGAGCCGTATCTCCTCCTCGCTGATCGTGGGGGTCCATCGATCGACGTCCCCTCGCATCGAAAACTCGATCTGCTTCTCGACACCCCGCACGGAATCGAGAAACTCGTCCATCTTGAATTGATCATCTCGACCTAGCTTGTGTCGAAGGGATCGCGCATCTTCAAGTACGTAATCGAGCAAGTTCCGATACGACTCCGCTTCGGTGCTACCTTGTGTTATAGATCGACCGAAGAGACGCTCGTACACCAATCTTGGATTGATCTCTTTCGCGACCGGCCGAGTCGGAGACTGCCACGAAATATGGGAACCGTACAAACGCGTGTAACCGACGTTGCTGTCGATCCCGCTGATGACGGGTTCGGTACCGAGTTCCAAGGAAGGGAGGGGTGTCGAACCACTGGAGTGCTGGGCGATCAATTGATCGATCGAGATTCCTCCCGAGCTGATATCCTTTCCCGTCGTTTTAGCGACGGGCATCCCGGTAAGGAAGTTTGCGGTCTTCGCATAATGCCCATCTCCACCTCGACTGTGTTTCTTGTCGAGACCGCTCAGGACGAGCAGGCTATCTCGCACATCCGCAAGAGGGGCTAGAGATTGACTCAGTTCATAGTCAAAACCAGTCTTTTCCGGTACCCAAGACTTTTCCCAAACTCCGTTGGGAAAGTAGATGAACGCAGCTCGAACCGGGGGTGTGTTCACGAAACTCCCCGCGTTGCTACTCCTCGCAATCGATTCCATCCAAGGTAGAGCGAGGGCTACAGAACATCCTCGCAGGAATCGTCTTCTACCTGCGGAAGCCCCCTTGTCGGATGCACTCTTAGAAACGTGGCTCATTGCTTATCCTTTGCGCTGCTGAAATAGCGATGTTGAAAGCCATAGGAAAGTAGGATTTCTTCCAGAATTACGGTCGAGCGATTTTCCTTGTGAAGTCGCTCGATGCTCTTGTCGATGATGCATTGATCGAACTTATTGATGCTGCGTCCTAAGGCAAAGCCGACCAGTTTGCGCGTTAGGTGGTGGTAAAACTCATCCTTCCTTTTAAGCAGGATTTGTTTTAACTCTTGGGATCCTTCAAATCGATCCCCTGAGGGTAAGGTTCCCACACTGTCGATCGGCTTCCCATCCTCCTCTGTTCTCCAACGCCCGATTGCGTCGAAGTTCTCCAGCCCGAAGCCGAGCGGGTCCATGCGATCATGGCAGGATGCGCAGGCGGGATTCTTTCGGTGAATCTCTAGACGCTCCCGAAAGGTCAATTTTGCTTCCTCATGTCCTGCCTCCTCTAGCGCGGGAACGTCTGGTGGAGGAGGGGGGACCTTGGAACCGAGTAGATCCTCTAAGACCCAGCGACCTCGTAAAACAGGGCTGGTTCGACGTGGATAGGAGGTCTTGATCAAGACGCTCGCCATCGTGGCGACTCCTCCTCGGCTTCGCTCCTGTTCAGGGAGTGGAATGGTTGCCCACTCGCCGTCGGCCGTCCAAGGGATTCCGTAGAATTGAGCAAGCGTTCGGTTGAGGATCAGGTAGTCCGAGTCGAGCAGGTCGGTCAGAGGGCGATCTTCTCGAAAGACACCGCTGACGAAACGGATTGTCTCTTCTATCGCTGAATTCGCTAGCTCCGCATCGTACTCGGGGAAAACTTCACCGTCCGGTTTGATCCGTTGAAAGTCCCGGAGCCCAAGCCACTGCAAACCAAAATTTTCTCCAAGGGCTCGGGCTCGATCGTCCGCCAGCATCCGCTTGATCTGGTTCCGTACGACCTCAGGCTCGAAGATCGTCCCGTCATCGGCGAGTCGGAGAAGTTCGGCATCTGGGATCGAAGACCAAAGAACGAGAGAGATGCGCATTGCGAACTGATGCGGCGTTAGACGTTGGACGCCGGGAGCATCGGGTTCCGGTTCGTTGACGAATAGAAAGTTCGGGGAGAGAAGGACTCCTTTGTAGGCTTGTTTCAAAGCCGCTCGTTCGTCCCCTCCCGAGGCCTGTACGTGTTGGTAGAGAGAGGCGACTTTCTCGAACTCTTCCTCTTGAATAGGTCGGCGCCAAGCGAAGCGAGCGAAGTTGCGAAGCGCTTCGAGAGTCCACCCCTCTTGGGGCGCGTAGTTCGGTTTCGAAAACATCTCCTCGATCGCTTGATCGGTGACTCGGAGATAGGCTTCCAAATGAATGGGAGAGGTGAAGAGAGAATCGCCGACGGTATCGAAGCCTTCGCCTCCTCCTCCATCTTCGGGTGGCAAAAGCTCCTCGTTTGGGGTGACACCGGTAATATCGCGAATCGCGTTCGAGTATTCCGTTCGCGTCAAACGGCGGCTCATGACGTGGCCACGATACCAGCTTTGTGTTTCATCCGAGGCGATTTGGTTGCATAGATCTTGGCTGGGGCGTGTGTCGACCCAGCGGTGAAAGGCCCCCTTCTGCGGATCGTTCAGACCGGGGCTTCCGGGTGGTGGCATTTCATTGAGTCGAACTCGTCGCGCGACCCGTTCCCAGATATCCCCACCCTTCTCCGCCGATTCACCGTCCGGGAATTTGGATAGATCGAACTCTCCGTCGGGACTATCCGCACCGTGGCAGTCGATGCATTTCGTTTGAATGATCGGAAGAATTTTTTCGACGTAATCTTTCTTCCAACGGGCCCACTCTTCTTGTTTGTCATCGGCATGAACAGCTGCGCCAAGGAAGAGAAAGAAGAGGCCGAGAATCGCTCTCCAAGAAGGCATGGGAGTGCCGCGAGGGGATAGAAACTGAGTAGAGGTCGTGTGGAATTCCATGACCATTGGTAAGGGGGGGGTGGGGGTAGGAAGAATTTTGGTGGGGAAGGATGGGCATACCCCAAAAGCCTTTTCTTTCCCATCGGAGAGAGGGCATTTGGGTGTGGGCGGACGTATCGGTGTTAAGCTAAGGAGACAAGGTGGAATTGTTGTTAAAAACGGTCGCTTTATTGGGGAGCCCCGGTAGGGGCGGGGCCAAACCTGCGTTTCCTTTTGGCCCGCCCCTGCCGGGGCTTTAAAACAACTTTATCCCATCTATACGTGGGGCAAGCCCCACGCCTAGGTTCTAAACGCCCCTACCCGGGGCTACCTCTCCTTGACCTAGGGTCAAGGCAAACGGCTTCGGTGAGGAATGTATCATTGTACACGATCCATCTCTGCCGAACCATGCAGCAATTGCTACGATGAATGAATCGGAATTTGGATTTAAGATGGAGGAAGCGGCCACTTCCCCCCCCCCCTACGAATACGACGGTACGAAACTTGCGCGAACCTAAATCCACACAACACCAACTTTTGGATACGCCAGAGAAGCCACCACGAGATTCGGCGGAGTTGATCGTCCGATGGGGGCTTTTTGCGATCGGAGCGGGAATGTTGGCTGCGTCCTTCGTTTTCCGGTTTCAGCCCGAACTCTTGCCCCGCGGGGGACGCCCGGTTGCTGAACTTCTTGCGCGCGTGGGGATCGTTCTATTAGCCGCTTGGTTCGCTTGGCCTGGAATCATCGCGGCGAGACGGACCCCGGGAGGGCTCCTCGTTTTGGTTCTCGGAATAGCAACGCTGCTGATGTTCGTGGTTCGCCCGAAGTCTCTCCTCTTGATGGGGCCATTGTTTGGCATTCTCGCGGCAGGTGTTTCGATTCTCAGTTGGTTTAGAAGGATGAGGTGAGGCAAACCTCACCCCTCAAGCCTGCTGAAGCAGCGGCCACTTCACACACCCTACGACTGCGAACCCCCTCGAAACACGGAAGTTATTTCGGGACTGTTCCTTAAGTCTTTAGCCTAAATAAGCTACAATCACCGCCGACCTACGACTTCGTTCCTACCCGTAACCACCCAAGATGAACCGACAGCCTGACCTCGACCTGACGCAATATATTCGCGATATCTACGATTTTCCTAAGCCCGGTATCCACTTTCGGGATATCACTCCCTTGCTCAGTTCCCCAGAGGCGTTTCGGGAAACGATCTCTCGGATGGCCGATCCTTTCCGGAATACGAAGATCGACGCGTTGGTTGCGGCGGAAGCCCGTGGATTTATTTTCGCAGCTCCTCTGGCTTTGGAATTGAACGCATCGTTCGTTCCTGTTCGGAAGCCTGGTAAACTCCCGTATGACAAACACTCCTTTAGCTATGAGTTGGAGTACGGAAGCGATACTTTGGAGATGCATAAGGACGCTATTCAGCCGGGAGAAACCGTGCTCATCGTCGACGATCTTCTCGCGACAGGGGGAACCGTCAGCGCTTGTTGCCGTCTACTAGAACACAACCAAGCCAACATTGCAGGATGTCTTTTCTGCATCGAACTCACCGCTCTGGGTGGACGCGAAAAGTTGGCTCCCTTTAATGTCGTTAGCTTGCTGAGTTTCTAGGTGGCAACTCCTACCGTATCTGCTAAAGAGCTTGAAGAGACGATGCGGGTCTTCCGGGACTCGGAGGTCGTGTCCGAGGATCCGCATCCTGGGTTTACGGTAACGCGTTCCCAACGCCCGAGACGCCCGTTCTGGCTGGTACCAAGCATTCTCCTCATCACATCGTTGATATCGATGGCATGGGCCGGGGTGGTCGCTTGGGCTCCCGCGTCGGTCCTCATGGAGGCAGCGGAGGCACACTCCCTCTTCGAGGTGCGGCGCCACATTTTGGCGAATTGGATTCCTGGACTTCAATTCGCTCTATCTCTTACGGCGATACTCGGCGCACACGAGCTGGGGCACTACTTCGTCACTCGACTTTATCGTGTTCCCTCCACCCTTCCCTTGTTCATTCCATTCCCGGTCAGTCCGATCGGGACGTGTGGAGCGGTCATCATGATGGATGGAGGGCAAGCGGATAAGAAACAGATTTTCGATATCGGAATCGCAGGGCCTTTGGCGGGATTGGTCTTTGCTATCCCGATCGCGATCGTCGGTCTCCAATATGGAACTCCTCCAACCACGACCTTGAAGACCCTTGAGTTTGGGCAACCTCTCGCGATCCAATGGATCGACATGTTGGTGAATGGAAAGGATGCTGCGCGAATCACGGCGATCGACAACACAGCGATGAACCCGATGCTGATGGCTGCTTGGGTTGGATTTTTGATCACCGGCCTCAATATGATTCCGTTGAGTCAGTTAGATGGTGGCCACGTCATCTTCGGTTTGCTCGGCAAACATTCTCGCTATGTTGCATGGACGGCCTACGCTTGTTGTGCAGGATACGTGTTGCATTCGGCTTATCGCTATGGGCAACCCGATTTCATCATCATGTTGCTTTTGATTCCTTTGATGGGAATCACCCACCCGCCGAGCAGCAATGACAACGTCCGGTTGGGAGTGGCGAGATCGCTCTTAGGCTGGGCAGCCCTTGCGCTGCCGATTCTTTGCATTCCGCTAAGGCCGATTGTATTGCTGATTTGAAAG
>CAYMXM010000213.1:0-8142 GCA_964394065.1 uncultured Pirellula sp.
TCCCTCGCTTACGCCACGGGTTGTGATTTTCGGGCCTCGCTTACGCGTCGGCCAAACTACTCACACCTTACACCTTTTCCCGGTGTGTTACGCGGTCAAAGGGATGAAGCGGTGATAGGGCTGGCGGTCTAAGGACCTCTGGAGGGCTTTTGCCATTTCGATTCCGACCGCTTCACACACCCTACACTTACACCTTACACCTCAAAGCTCACGGCTATCGTCTAAGCTCTACGATTCGGTCTTTCGCTTTTTGAGCGAGTTCATGTTGCTCGTGGTTTTGCGTCACGAACTCGTAGAACTTTAATGCCGTGTCGATTGCTTTCTGCTTTCGCTCACCGGTTAAGTCGGCGATCAGGATCTCGCTGCATCGGCCTGCCTCAAACGCGGATCTTGCTTGCCAGTTCTTGATCTCCTCGGGGGCTTGCGTCGCTCCGTAGCCGTACATCACCTTTTGAAACTCAGCGATCGCTTTCGCAAAGTCTCGTTCCGCAAAGAGGAGCTCTCCGATCATGAAGCGGGAACGGGCCCCAAGCTCGTTTCGATAGTTGTCTGCCACTTCGGTATAGTGGTTAATCGCTTCAGCATGCTTTCTCGAGTTCTGTTTCGCATAAGCCAACTCGTAAAGCGCGATCGGTCGGAACTGGGATTGCGGAAAACGAGAAATCAACTCGGCTGTCCAGGTCTCTGCATCTTTCCATTGCTTCAGCTCGCGCGCGGCTTGCCCGCCATGAAGCAAGGTGAGAGTTTGTACTTGATCCCCGACCGGTTCCCCCCGGCTAATCGCTTTCTTGATCTGATCCCGAAGCCCTTTGTACTCGCTAAAGGCCTCCGAGTAATTCGCTTCTTTGAGCAGACACTCCGCAACCATGAATTTCCCATCGATCAAAAGCGGGCCGTTCGGAAACTCTTTAATCTGATCTCGGAAGTTCTTGATCGCTGTTGGAAAGTCTCCTTGCTGGAAGTGAGCCCAGCCGAGTCGGTACATCGACTGCTCTTGCAGCTTGGTGTCGACACTCTTCGCCGCCGCGACCTGCAGCGCCTTGATCGCCTTGTCGAACTGCGAACTATCGTACTGAGCCTGCCCCATATGAAAATACGCTTCGGCAGCGAACCCACTCTCGGGATATTTGCTCACCAACTGTTCGAAAAGCTGGATCGCCTTGACATTGTCCCCCTTCGATTTGTGAGCCCAAGCCAACTCGTAAAGGGCTTTGTCTTGCAGCGACAACGCCTCGGGTGCATCGGAGTGTTTCGACAGTTCATTGAGTACCGCGATCGCTTCGTCATGCTTCCCCGCAGCTATCAAGCTGAGGGAGCGTTCGTACAGTACCTTGACCTTGGTTTCCAAAGGGAGGCTTTCCCCACTCAAGAGTGCAAGGGTCTTGGCCGCTTCCTCGGCTCGATTCAACTGACGCAGGCAAATCCCCTTCGCCATCCGCGATTCGATGCCGAGGCTGTCGTTGCGTGTGTCGAGCCCGATCGGCTCCAAGAGTGGCAACGCTTCGCCGAACTTCTCGCCCTGAATCAACGCAAACGCTTTTCCGTACGATGCGTAATCTCGCAAGTTCTGATCTTGAGTGCTTGCTAGCACGGCATCGTACGCTTGGATCGCTCGATCGTACTCTCCGAGCCCTGCGGCGAACTGCCCGATGCGAAACTCTGCTTGGGGGCGAAGGCGAGACTGAGGATCTCGCTTGAGCAAGGCTTCTAGCGTTTCGATTCCCTTGCCGGCTTTCTTCAATCCACCATAAGCCTCCGCGAGGGTGATCGAAACCTCTCCAGCTTGGTGCCATGTAGGGGAGCTTCGGAGGGATTCTTCCAAGGTCCCTACGGCATCCACCGTTTTTCCTAGCTTGAGCTGACTCGCCCCTTTCATGTAGAGGACTTCCGCTCCCATCTCGGGCTCAGGTTTCGATTTCAGCAATCGATCGGCGACCGCGATCGCCTTGTCCCAATTCCCAGCGAGATAATGGGCGACCGTCAGGCGATTCTCCCAGGTGGAACGCATCGGATCGTCGGATTGCGAAGCGAGGAGTTGTTCAAAGGCGTTAGAGGCTGATTCGTATTGACCCAACTGCAAGGTCGACTCGGCTCGGATGTAAGCGATATCAGCGGCGAGAGGATCGCTCGGATATCGTTTTGCGAACGCTTCGCTCCAACGCTGCGCGTCCGCGAGCGCTCCCAATTGCAACGCGCTAAAAGCAGCGTTGTACGTGGCTCTCGGCGCGATGGGATCGTCAGGATTCTCGGTTGCGATCTCCTCATACAGCCCCTTGGCTTCGGCTCGAGAGGCTGGAATCGTGTTCAAGCTATCGGCGAGATCCATTTTCAAAAGGGTTGCCGATGGGGAGCGATTTCCCCAGGTGAGCACGTCCTTCACCAAGGGAATGACATCGCTGTATTTCCCTTGAATCATATGGATTTGGCTGATCCAGTGGGCTGCTTCTGCACCTCGCTCATCGCGGAGTGCAACGAGAGGTTCGAACGCGGCGATCGCCGCGTCGTACTTCTTCTCTCGCATCAACGCTTGCCCCGCCGCGAGGGATGAATTCTTCGAGTAGCTCGAGTTCGGGAACCGCTCGGCTAAGGTCTTGTAGACCTCGGCCGATTCCTGGAACTTCCCGTCCTTTGCAAGAGAAAATCCGTAGCGATAGAGAACGTAATCCCCGTTCTTCATTTCGCCGAAAGCAGGAGTCTTGATCAAGGCTTGGAACAATCCCGCAGCTTTCGCAGCATCTCCTTGCGCGAGGGTCAAGTCGGCGGCTCGGAGCCGAACATCGTTTGCTAAAGGATGATCTTTGTAGTTCGTCAGGAAGGTATCGTAGTACTCCAACGCGAGAATCGGTTGATTCATCTCTTCGTAGGTAAGGCCGATCCCGAAGATCGCATCGGGACGAACCGTAGAACCCTCGAGTCTCTTGTTCTGAATCAGGAGCCGGTAGTGTTCAATCGCATCTTTGTGCTGACCGAGCCGAGCCTCTGCTTCGGCTACGTAAAACAATGCTTTATCCAGGAAGCTCCCGTCGGGATATCGCTCGATCGCGACCCGAAGAACCTTTACGGCCTCCCCGAGATCCTTGGAGGTCTCTTTAGCACCTTCGACGAAGTGCTTTTGATAGAGGCTCCACCCCAAATTGATCATCGCCTCTTCGCGTTGCTTCAGCTCGGAGTCTTGCAGGGCGAGCTTGAACTCAACGATCGCTTTCGGAAAATCGGGCTCCCCTTTTTGGAGATAGCAAATCCCGAGGAAGTGACGCGCGCTCGAAGCCAACGCGTCTTTGGGAAACTCCTTGAGCATTTTCTCCCAGTTCTCGATGGCCAAGTCGTAGGCGCCGTTGTTTTGCGCATTGGCGGCATCGGCAAAGAGCTCTCGAGCCCGCTCCGCCTTTTTCTCACTTTCGGAGAGCTTCGAGTTCACGATCGGCGCAGGAGGAGTCTGGACCGCTTGCTTGGGTGGAACGTTTCTGGAAGGCGTACCGGACTGAGGTCGGGTGTTGGTACGGGGCTGTTGGGCATCCGCCCGGTCGACGTTGGAAGCAACGTTCAGAGAGATCGCCAGAAGAGCGGCGAACGCCATGCGGGAGGCCTTCCTCCAAGATTGCCGATCACCTAAAAGGTTTTCGTGTCGATCGGATCGCAAAATCGATGATTTAGGGGCCATAGCAGTTTCGGAGCTCATAGGATCGTGACAAGGGCTACAACGAGGGAAATCGGCGTTGGCCAAACCGATCCCGTAGTTTACCGTAGTAGGTTGTCGCCGGAAAGTTCGAGATGCTCCATCAACGATCCCCGAGGCGGTAAAATCTGCCGATTCCCCATAGTCCGCCTTCACCGGTATCTTGGGATAATCCCTACATCTTAACTCAACGCATAGTCATTCATCTTCATGCATATCCTGATCACCGGCGGCAGTGGATTCATCGGCTCCCATTTGACTGATTTTTTCTTGGCGCAAGGGGACACGGTCACGGTGGTCGACGATCACAGCACGGGCCCCCTCTCGAATCTGAAGCATATCCAGTCGAACCCAAACCTGGAGATTATCCGATCCGATCTTGGAGATCCCAAGCTCATCGCAGAGGTCTGTGCCAAAGCGGATCAGGTCTATCACCTAGCGGCAGCGGTCGGCGTGGCGTTGATCGCAAGGCAACCGATTCAGACGATTCATAGGAACATTTATCCAACCCAACTCCTCCTCGATGAGCTGCGTCGGCTGCATATGGCGGGGCGGCCGATCCCCTTCTATCTGGCCAGCACAAGCGAGGTGTATGGAAAGAATCCGAAATCGGTATGGAGCGAGTCGGACGACTTAGTTTTTGGTGCGACAACGAAGCCTCGTTGGAGCTACGGAGCTAGCAAGGCGATCGACGAGTTCCTCGCGCTGGCTTGCGTGCGCGAGTGCGGGATGAAGATCGTCATCGGTAGATTCTTCAATGTCGTCGGCCCTCGTCAGACCGGGGCATATGGGATGGTTCTTCCAAGGTTTGTTGCTGCGGCGATGAAGAATGAGCCTCTCATCGTTCATGACGATGGAAACCAGGAACGATGCTTTGCGCATGTCACTGACGTCGTACGTGGATTCACGACCCTGATGCGTAAGGAGTCGGCGTTCGGAAAGATCTACAACATCGGAGCCGATACGCCGATCAGGATTCTCGACCTGGCGAAGCGAGTCCAATCGATCGTGAACCCCGATGCGAAAATCGAATTCCAAACCTACGCACATGCGTATGACGAAGATTTCGAAGACATCCGCCGCCGCGTCCCGGATCTCACCCGCCTCCGAAATGAAATCCAATACGCCCCAACCCACTCGATCGACGACATCATCCGCGATGTCTGGAATTCGATGAAAGCTTAAAGGATGAAAGTTTAGGGTGGCACGCTCAGAGCGCAGCGATGGGCGTGAAGGGTAGATAAAGAACCACGAATCTCACGAATCAAGCCAAAGACCGACGACTTTCCCACTTCGAAAATCAGCGTAATCTTTTCTAAGAAAGGGGAAGGGAACGCAGAGGCGCGGAGACGCAGGGGCGCAGAGAAGAAAATCTCCGCGCCCCTGCGTCTTAGCGCCCCTGCGTTGTCTTCCTTAACAGTTCCCGCGTCCCATTAATTTCGAGATCCTGAACGGTCATGTTTTGCTGAAAATCGGCTAGCCAGCGTCTGGAACTGCGGGTGGTAACCGATGGCTTCCATGGATTACCGTGAGTACACGTATTTCACCGTTGTGAATACGGTAGACAATTCGAAACGAATGCACAAAAAGTTCGCGAATATCTGGTCGATTGTATTCGGGCACTATCGAGCCAGAGGCGGGAAAACTCTCTAGTTGTTCAGGGCGTGCAAGAATTTGTGCATAAAGTGCTTCCGCGTACACCTCCGACTGGTCGGCAATGTAATCATAGATAGCAAGTAAATCCCTGGAAGCACGTTCAGTCCAGCTAACGTTCAACCGATTCCCTTTCCACGCTTAGCTTTGTGTTCTGCTAGACGTCGTCGCATTTCGTCGGTACCAATAAGGCGCCCGGCAGCTTCGTCTTCCAGGCCGGCGTCGATTTGCTGACGAACGTAGAGATGGTACTGCACATCTTCCCAAGATACGTCGTCGGGTAATGCGTCAAGAATTGACTTTGCAGCGATTTTTGCCGGCTCGGTAGCGCGTGACATTGCTTCCTCCTTCAGAGGTTCGAAGAACTTGTTGAAGTAGCAAAGGGTATCTCGTAGGTCTTACTCTTCCTCAAGTATGCACCATTCTAGACGACGGGTTAGACTGCACGCAAGCTATCACGAAGTCAGGGGCGTATAAAGAACCACGAATCTTACGAATCAAGCTTCAACCCTCAAGTCTTATTCGTAAGATTCGTTCGATTCGTGGTTTTCCCTTCGCTTTTACTACTCCCCCGAAAAATACGCTTTCGCTGCGTCGATCGTTTTTTCAATATCTTCTTCGGTGTGCTTCGCACTCACGAAGAGGGCTTCGAACTGGCTGCAAGGCATGTAGATTCCACGATCGATCAAAGCCCAGAAATACTCGCCGAATCGCTTCCGGTCCGACCGATCCGCCGAGGGCCAATCGGTAACAGGTGTGTCGTTGAAAAAGAGGGTCATCATGCTTCCGACTCGCTGCATCTGCGTCTTCACGCCGGCACTCGCCGCCGCCGACTGAAGGCCATCGGCCAAGATCGCACATTTCTTTTCCAGAGCTTCATACGGGGGCGCATCCCGAAGGATCTCAAGGGTCTTTGCCCCTGCGGCGGTCGCGAGTGGGTTCCCTGCGAGGGTTCCCGCCTGATAGATCTTCCCGGCAGGCATCACGTTGTCCATCAACGAGGCCTTTCCACCATAGGCCGCTAAAGGCATCCCACCACCGACGATTTTTCCAAGGGTCGTCATGTCGGGCTCGATCCCGAAGAGGGATTGGGCTCCCCCGTAGGCGACGCGGAAGCCGGTCATCACCTCATCGAAGATCAAGACGGTTCCATGCTTCTGAGTCAATTCCCGCAAGGCCTTCAGGAAGGCTTCGGTCGGGATGACTGTCCCCATGTTCCCGACGATCGGCTCAAGGATCACCGCGGCAATGGAATCAGGGAATTTTGCGAAGGTGGTTTCGAGAGCAGAAACGTCGTTGTAGTCGAGAACGATCGTGTCTTGCGAAGTGCCTGGGGTAACCCCGGGCGAGTCGGGAACCCCGAGGGAGGCGGCGGCCGACCCTGCGGAGACGAGGAGGGAGTCGGCGTGCCCGTGGTAGCAGCCGGCAAACTTGATAATCCGAGCTCGCCCGGTCGCGCCACGAGCAACGCGGATCGCGCTCATCGTGGCTTCGGTCCCACTCGAGACCAAGCGGACCTGTTCCATGCTCGGTATCGCAGCGAGGATCAGTTCCGCAAGATGCGATTCCGATTCAGTCGGCGCTCCGAACGAAGTCCCTTTCGAGGCGGCTTTTACGATCGCCTCCAAGACCTCGGGATGGGCGTGCCCCAAAATCATAGGGCCCCAAGACCCGATGTAATCGACGTATCGGTTCCCATCCAGATCGTAAAGGTATTGTCCAGCGGCATGGTCGATAAAGATCGGGGAGCCCCCGACGGCCCCGAAGGCACGAGCGGGAGAGTTCACACCACCCGGGATCAATTTGCGTGCCCGTTCGTAAGCCAGCCTACTTTTTTCTCGATTCACAATAATTCCAATGTCAGATGCCCGGGCCACGAGGCCTCCCTCAAATGCTTACACCTTACCCCTCGCAGCTCAAAGCTTTACCAACCCATCGCCATATTCGACTCGATGATCCTCCGAGCCCGTTCCAGGTCGGTCCCTGTTTCCGCCATGTAGAGGCGGATCGCATGGAGTTTGTCCCCGGAAGATTTCGACAAGCATTCCCGGGCGATCGAGCAGATGTCGACCCGGGAACCACCGGAAGCGAGGATCGATTTGGAGATCACCCAGGAGTTGCGAGGACGCTTGGTCAACCGCACCACTCGGTCGTGGGGATAGGCGTCCATCAACGTATCGCGCGCGGCGTTTTCGTCATCCGCCCAGGTGATGAAAATATGGGAGTCGGTTTCTATTTCGAAAAGCGGCATCGTCGTAATGGGGTTGGAGTTGCGAAGCTAAACCGCCTTGGTCCAACGCATAGTAACCAACTGTCGTCATTTGTCGAACCTCATTTTGTGAGGATCAGCTTCCCCTGCTTCGTTTTTCTCAAACGATACAGCTGCCCTTCCATTTCGATCCAGATTTCTTCGGAATCTGCGGAAAGCTCGCTGAAGGAAACGGGGTTGAGGATCGTTCCCGGACGATGCTGAGGGCATCGAGCCCCCGCAAGAGTTTTTTCCGTGGTCGGTTTCTCTGTACTAAATTCGCCGCTGGTCACAATCATCCCCACACCACTCTCCGAAACCCGGATACGAGAAAACCACCTGCATGGTGAAAAGAAGATCGTACCTTAATTGAGACTCAGTTTCAACAGGGTTTGTTGAGTAAATTCGGGTGCGGAAGGGGGAGTAGAGGAAGGGGGAGTGGGGAGCACCACGGAATACACAGATGGCACGGAAAAAAGAAGGGGCTCGGGCGAGGCCATCGAGGGTGGCACGCTCAGAGCGTAGCGATGGGCGTGGTTTGCCATCGCTACGCGATTGAGAACCG
>CAYMXM010000214.1:0-8136 GCA_964394065.1 uncultured Pirellula sp.
GCGTCTCGCCCGGAGGAGCCTTCGCAACTCCGGGCGAGACGCCCGGGCCACGGTGAGGAAATGTCCGTCTTCCAAGAGAAAAATGCGCCGCAACGTTGCCCACCTCTAACATGGATTTTTCCTCCAGAAAGATGTTTCATTCCGTTGGGCTTCCCCACGAAGTTGGGCTTTCTCCCGATGACGCTCTTTCTCAACGATTGCGATGAAGGCACTGTTCATGTCGATAGCGTTCCTACCACTCGCCTGCTCGCGGACTTGGTGAGGGGTGCCGAGCGCAACCATCTTCCCTGCATCCTGAATTGCGATCCGGTCGCAGTACTCCGCTTCTTCCATGAAGTGGGTGGTGACGATGATCGTTACGCCACTTTCCGCCAAGCTGGTGATCGTTCGCCAGAAGGACCTCCGAGCTAGAGGATCGATGCCACTGGTCGGCTCATCCAGGAAGAGAATGTCTGGCTGGTGTAGGAGTCCCGCTGCCATCGCTAGACGCTGCTTGTAACCGGCGGGAAGAATGCCACTTTGAGCCGACGGATCGAGTTCGAATTGTTCCAGCGAGGCTGCTATCCTCTCCTTGAGTGCTTTGCCTCGCAAACCATAGGCTCCTCCAAAGAACTCAAGATTCTCTCGGACCGTGAGGTTTCCATAGAGAGCGAACTTCTGCGAGACGTAGCCGATCCTTTGCCTCGCTTCCGCTCGAGCGATACGCAGATTGCGACCGGCAACCTCCAAGTGGCCACTCGTCGCAGGGAGGAGGCCACACAGCATTCGAAAGGTCGTCGTCTTCCCCGCGCCGTTGGGACCGAGCAGCCCAAAGATTTCGCCACGCGCTACCTCGAAGGATGTACTGGCAACGGCTGTGAAGCCCCCAAATTTCTTCACAAGGTCGCGCACGACGATCATCGGCGAGTGTGACACTGACGTCTTCTCTAGTCGTGGCCCGGGCGTCTCGCCCGGAGTCGCCGTCACAACTCCGGGCGAGACGCCCGGGCCACGACTAGCGGGGCCACGAGTGTCCCGTTCCTCGCGGAGGAGGAGCATGAAAGCATCTTCGAGTTCCTCGCGACGGGGTTGCGTGGAGGCATCTTCAAGTATTTCATGCAACGCTTCTTCTTCCACTCCCGGACGACGGATGAAGCGGACGCTACCGCCGCTCGGCACCGCATCCACGATGAGTTCAGAACGGTCGATCAGACGGGCTTGCAACTTCCTCGTGGAGACTCGTTTTGAGGGGAAGGCGGTAAAGGTCAAACCGCGTGCCCGTTCTCTTAGCTCTTCCGGTGCGCCTTCCGCCAGCATGCGCCCTTGATGGAATACGAAGACCTTCCCGCAACGCTCGGCTTCGTCCATGTAAGCGGTGCTGACAATGACACTCAGCTTTTCTTCTTCGACGAGTTGCCGCACGATCTCCCACAAGTCACGGCGCGACAGCGGATCGACGCCGACGCTCGGTTCGTCGAGGATTAGGAGATCGGGGGAGCGGACCAGGGTGCAAGCGAGCCCAAGTTTCTGTTTCATCCCGCCCGATAACTTGCCCGCAGGACGCCCCGTGAATCGCGTCAAATCGGTCATCGCGAGCATCCGGGAGAAGCGTTCAGGTCGTTGGGCTGTTGGCACGCCGTGCAGATCTGCATAGAGATCGAGATTCTCCTGCACGCTCAAGTCCTCATACAAAGCGAAGCGCTGAGGCATATAGCTGATCCGGTCTTGAACTTTTTGAGGATGGTTCGCGACGTCGATGCCGAGTATTTGCAATGTACCCGTATCCGGTTTGAGCAACCCCGCCATCATTCGAATCAGTGTCGTCTTACCAGCACCGTCTGGACCGACTAACGCGGTCAGTTCCCCAGCGTGAACCGTCATCGACACTTGATCGATGGCAGAGAATGGTTTTCCGTCGGGACCTACGAACGTCTTTCGCAGCCCTTGTGCGATGACAGTCGCATCGTTCACAGCTCGTCTCGCATCCGAAGGTGAACGGTGACGGGCTGTCCAAGGCGCAGAACGTTGGAGCTGTCTTCGACGATGACGCGCACCTCGTAGACGAGGCTGGTTCGCAATTCCTCGGTTTGAACTCCTTTAGGAGTGAACTCGGCGACTGAAGAGATGTATCCCACCGTTCCGGTGATCGGTTGATTCGGATGGCTATCGGTGAAGACTTGCCCTTTCATGCCAGGGTGGATCTTGCCGAGGTTTGGTTCGTGGATATAGACTCGAATCCATTTGGGGTGTGTGATCGCCAGGGCGAAGATCGGCTGTTGCGGGGTAGCCATGTCCCCCGGCTCACGCAAGCGCGATCGTACGACTGCATCGGTAGGGACCCGGAGGGTTGCCAAGTCGATCTGATGCTTCAGCAGGCTAAGTTGCGCTTCTGCTGCATCCAGCTGAGCCTCGGCCCCTGCGATGTCTTCGTTACGTGCTCCTATTTCCACTAGGCGGAGCGTGGCTCGTTTCTCTTCTGCTCTCGCTTTGGCTACCTCCGCAACATTTCTCGCCTGATCGACATCTTGCACGCTCACCGCTTTGCTTTCTTGAAGGCGAGACATTCGCAACAAGTCTTGCTCGGCACGCTTCATGTCAGACTCCGCCGAGACCAACCGAGCACGCGCCTCTTCGATCTCTTCAGGTCGGGAACCATTTCGAAGACGCAAGAGAGTCTGGCATTGAGCCTCGACCTCGGCTTTCGCGCGATCGGCCTGAAGTTCCAGAGTCCGTGTGTCTAGTCTCCCGATCGCATCGCCCGCTTTTACACAGTCCCCCTCTTCCGCGTGAAGTTCGGCTATCCGACCGCTACCTTCAAACGCGAGTGAGATTTGCCGAATATCGACGTTGCCATAGAGAATGAGGAGATCTTTCGAATCACCAGCATCCCGTCTGTTCCACCAAAACGTGGCAGCTCCGGTTGCAGCAAGGATTACGAAGAGAACAGCGATAAGAGACTTTTTCATTTTGGTTACCCCTGGAGAAAGAGGCTTTAATGATCCCTTTTAAAACCCAAAGTCTAAATTGACTTTAGACTAAAGTTAGTTTAATCTAGAGAGGGCGTCAAGCTGGAGTAGCGGCGTAAAGCACTTTTCCGCAGGAAAAATTAATAGCAACGGAAGGGCGCGAGCCCTCCGGCGACGGCTCCAACGGCTTGAGGAAGAGGTGGGCTGTTTGTTTAACCGCAGGGGACGCGGAGGTTCGCAGAGGAGAGATGATTATGTCTTTGAATCGCGTAGCGATGGCAGCACATAGCCGAGGGCGTGAGCCCACGGTCTCCGGCCAAATGAGTTTTCCGAGCCGCGAATGCGGCGGCAGCAACAAGCGTTGTGAGAGGTGCTGCCGCCGCATTCGCGGCTCAAAACAATGTGGGGCGGCTAACCGTGGGCTTGCGCCCACGGCTATGTGCTGCCATCGCTACGCGATTTAAAACCAAAACCACACCATCAATTCTTCAGGCAGAACTATTTACTTGCATGAAAAAAGGGACACGTTTGCTTCGCACTGATGGCGAAGCCACCTACAAGAGAATACTGGAAACGGCCGGCGAGTTGATTGCTGAGTTAGGGTTTGCAGAGTCGAGCAGCAAAGCCATCGCGGCCAAAGCGGAAGTGGATCTCGCTTCGATCAACTACCACTTTGGAAACCGCGGAGGATTGTATCAAGCGGTACTAGCAGAAGCCCACCGACGCTTGATCAGCATGGAGGTTTTGCAGAAACTCATTTCCTCCGACCTTCCAGCTCATGACAAACTAAAAAAAGTGATCGAGGGTATGGTAGATGCGGCGCTGGAAGATGGGGGCTGGCACCCGCGAGTTCTGGGGCGCGAGTTGCTTTCACCTTCGTCCCATTTTCAGGTGCTTCAACGGGAGGAAGCTTTCCCAAAGTTTCGTCTCATCCTCACTATCTTTAGCGAGATAAGTTCGATCCCAATGGGGGATCCTGCCCTATTTCGATGTTTCGTAAGTGCCGCAGCCCCCTGCGCGATGTTTCTCGTGGTCGGGAGAAATGTGCCAGCGATTGCAGAAGCGGTTGCGAGCACTCCTCGCGAAGTCTTGGTAGCTCACCTCTACCATTTCGCCATCGGGGGGATGAAGGCAATCGCGAAAATCACAACCCGTGGCGTAAGCGAGGGATGATAACGCGACCACTTCACACACCCTACGACTAATCCTGACAGCAAACATGGGCGGGACGCCCATGGCTACGGCCTATCTGCGTATCAATGAGAAGGGGAGTTGGTCAGATGTTGGTGTTGCGACCGATGTTGCCTGGAAGAATGAAAAGCTCGTTTGTGAGCTAACGTTTCTTTGTTGTCGTTCTTGTCTTCCGCGTAGGCGATCAGATTGATCTTTCCTTCGGCTCCAAGGGGGAGGTCGATCTGCCAGGTGGCGAAGTTATCTTCGGTGGGAGTTGCGACCCGGTCGTTGACGTAAACCGCGTTGACATCGTAGTTGTCCGATGTGAATCCGGTCACGCGAACCATCCCTTCTCCAAGGTCCCGTATGTCGGTGATGACCGTTACCGGAGGGAGTTGATCCTTGGGGGAGAGATCGTAGTAGTTCTCGGACGATTCCTCATAAGCTGCTGCCTTCGCTCGAGGATAAAAAACGGTCGTGTTTACCTGCGAGAAGGTCATTTGCAAATACTCGTGCTGTTCGACTATGCATCTCCATATGCCATACGCACAATCGTGCATGTCGAAGCCCTCGATTCGGACGCTTGGTGCTCCGCTGTGAAAAGCCCAGTGCGTATCCCAAACCTTGGTGTTGCGCAAAACGAATGGTGTGGATTTGTCCGGCCCAACTCCTCCGACGTCGGGATTGACCTTCTTTCCTGTGGGCTTGCGACTGGGGAAGCCTCCTAGGTTGACACCGAAGAGCCGCTGGCAGTGGGCTTCATTCCCATCAAAGCGAACAAATGGCAATGTTCGGATGTCGACATCGCTATGGCTTCCATCAGGTTGAAGTATGGAGAGTGTCGGGTTGAAGTCTTCGTCGGCGAAGACCTCCAGTCGAAATCCGTCCTCGTCGCATTCTGCGGCGACGTTGTTGGTGAAGGTGTTGAGACTGTTGGCCCACCAGTAGCCCGACCCAAGATTGTTGTCATAACCGAGCACTTGTTTGGGAAGAGGCTTCCCTCGCGTTGCCAAGACCGCGAGATTGCGATCGAAGATATTGTAGATCTCGGTCCCATCCTCCAAGAAATACCCGTGCCCAATGCTCTTGTAACCAACGCAATCCTTGACGACTAAGTATTGGGTTCCATGCACGGTGATCCAGCGATTGTGACTGTCCCAAACGGAAACGCCAATAAGACTGCTTCCTCGCATCGTGTCGCCGGTTAGATGGAAGTGAATCGGGTATTTCCCAAGTACGTCTTGCTTTCCTAGATGGCGAAACTCGGCGTAGCTGATGCTCCCCTCGGAGCCATTGTGGTACATCGTATGACCACGAACCCCGTCTGGGTCGGCGGATTCGATGACTACGTTGCGGCTTAAGTTGGCGACCTCTGCGCGATACTCTCCCGCACCCAAGTGATCGAACTTAAGAGGGGCATCGAGTGTGACAATTTGAAGCTTCGAATCGAGCCCTCCCCAGGGGCGCATCGCGGTGATGACTCGCTCCTCGGTCGTCGGGTTATCAGCAACGCTGTTCTGCACGCCGTTCTTCGAGTAGCGTGTGCCGATGTAACCGAACTGGCGCGTTGTCCCCGTGAGAACGATTCGGTCCCCTTTCTTCCAGCCCGGAAGGGACGCGGGGAGAACGATCTTCGACTCTCCCACCTTGGCCGTTTGGTAGGGAAGTTTGACCCAGGTACGCTCTAAAGGAGCACCGTGAATGTCCATCCGTCCACCGCAGCAAATGATTGCTGGGCAAGACTCTTTATCCATTCCCTCAATGTAATGCAGCCGAATGGTCGAGGTGAACTGGCTGGAGACGGGAGAGTCGGAGGTGCCGATTTGCAACGCAGGTTTTGAGCCGTGCGCATGGTTGTGGGTTGGTGTCCCTCCGATTTGGCAATCGAAACCATCTTCACAGTAATCATCGAGATTCTCGATCCGAATGATCCCAACATCCAAACGGGTGTTGCGGTCCTCCGCGAATCTTAACTCTCCTGAAATCTGGATCCCGCGAATCACGTCGGAAGACTCTACGTCATAACGAACGACGTGTCCTCGTTGGATGAGAACTTGGCTGTGCGTGGTTGGGACTTTGCCATCGGTCCAAGTTTCGGTCGAAGACCAATCACCACTCTTGGCCGATTTAATGACCTGGCTGTCTTCTGCGGCATGCTTGCCGGCCTCGTGGGCGTTAGTCTCTCCGGAACTCAGAAGTAGTATTAGGAGTAAGGCGAGTGCGATGTTCCAATGCTTGGGGAGGATCGTCTGGGTGAGCATAGCGGGTAGTCTTTTGATGGGATAAGTGTTTTAAGTGGAAATCATAACCCGTGGCGTAAGCGAGGGACAGCGATGGCAACCAGGTATCCCATGCAAGGTCTCACAGCACGCCCTTCGTGCCTCAGGGGCGTTCCACCCGACGCCTGAAATGTTACCGACGAGGGCTACGTTTACTCGCGACGCTGTCCCTCGCTTACGCCACGGGTTGTGATGGGGGACGCTTCGCGTCCTACCCTCTTACTACCGATACGTCAGACCAGGTTGGGGGTGAGGTATGGAAACTACTCGAGTTGATCTTTGTCCTTCGGATCGGCACCCTTGCGGGGAACGCGGCTAGCGAGTTGGACTTTGTTAAGCTCGATCGGGGGAAGCAGATTGCTCCCCTTCTCGATAGTAACCTTGAGTCCTGAAGTCTCAGGTTTCGCGAATTTGCCCATAAGCTTGTCTCGAGCGTTGGCGCTATCCGGATTGTCGAACCAGAGGATCCCGATCTGGTATTCGCCAACGGGGATGCCATCTCCAGCTTGATAGGTCGTTACCTGGAAGGTTCCATCTTCAGCGACCGTTCCTTGGGGACGCGTCCCGCGCTCATCGAAATCGACTTTATTCGCTGGATAGAAGATCAACATTGCACCTGCCGCAGGTTGGTCGTTGATTATCAAAGAACCAGAGGCAGGTTCGAGTGGCGGGCGCACCTCGGAGGGGGTACATCCAGCGAGTATGGACGCGAAGAGGAGTAGAGACGATCGAAAGATGCTAAGGTTGAAATGGTGCATGTTCAAGGACTTTAGTATTCCTGGGGAACCTCTCCCGCACTCACGGTGGTCAGGCCGATGAAGGTGAGGTTGTTGATCGTCTCGGAAATCGAGCGAACAGACCCATCGGCAAGTGCAATATTCACGCTCCCCGTGTGGAAGCTAAAGGGGTTCGCCCATTTGTTTGACGCATTGATGAAACGGGGGCCTTTCGTCGTGGTTGCATTGTCCGCAAAGCCATACATCCATCCTGCACAAGGTCCCGCCCAGTAGTCGAACCATCCACCGAACTCGGGCGGAGCCTTGACGAGGGAGTTGTTGGTCCGATCCCTTCGCAACCATTCGTTTCTCCCAGAAGACTCGTGGACGATGATGGTGTTGGAGGTACCGTCCGAGATCGTGCCGAACGTCGCCCCCGGGTCTTTGCAGAAGATTCCTTCATTCTGAGGTGCGGTCCCCCCTGGGACGTACGCCGTATAAGTCGCTAAGATGACCCCGCGTTGCCCCGCATAGTCGGAGGTATAGGCCCCGCGCGTCTCATCGATGGACCATCCTCCTGGTAGCCTCATGCGCAGGGTCTTCGTCATTTGCGTTCCCCCTGGAGTGGTGGGGCAAGAGAACAATGCGAGTCTGGTTTCGATTGCCGTCTTGTTGTTGGGCTCCCAAAAGGACGATCCGTGATCGTAGATATTGCTGAGCGCCGTTTGCTCAAAATAAGGGAGTGTCTGAGCGACCCAGTGCCCGTAGAAGAAGGTGCCATTGGCACGGGTGCTAACATACGACTCTTGAGGGAAACGCTTCATGGCGCTTTCGTAGTTATGAAGCGCCAGAGCGATTTGTTTCAAGTTGTTCGTGCATTGCATCCGACGAGCCGCTTCCCGAGCTGCTTGAACGGCTGGGAGCAGAAGACCAACCAGGATCCCGATGATGGCGATGACGACAAGGAGCTCGACGAGGGTAAAAGCTCGCCGGCTCTTTCCTTTCGTTAGACAAATTTTCATG
>CAYMXM010000215.1:0-8103 GCA_964394065.1 uncultured Pirellula sp.
ACGCGCAAGCGAGGCCCGAAAATCACAACCCGTGGCGTAAGCGAGGGACAGCGCTTTGGGCGTCTTAAAACGCGCCGCGCTTTAAGATATCTGCTCCCCTCGCCCCGCTTCGGGGAGAGGGGCGAGGGGAGCGGAGATCTAAAAGACGCAGCGCGAACTTAAGGCGCCAAAGCGGTGTCCGATCGGGGCGAGCCCCACACCTACGTTCGCTTGGCTGCATAACGATCCCCCCAGGTTTCAAAGAACCGTGTTTCTGCTTCGTCATCTCCGATGATGATCAATTCTCCACCCGCAGGCAAAGGCGCTTGCGGATCTGGGTTGACCTCAATCTTTTCTTTCTGCATCACGGCGACGACGCTGCAGCCGGTCGTGCGTCGAATGTCGCTCTGTGCCAGGGATTTGCCGATCAAGGAATGAGGTATCGGGATTCGAAGCAAGTCGAGGCCCTCTGCGAGGAGGAGTATCTTTCCTCGCCTTAGAAAGTTGATAATGACGTTGGCGCCGGTCGAAGCGAACGAATGGACGAAATCGACTCCTGCACGATGGAGCGTCGATACGTTTCGCTCTTGATTTGCTCTCCCGAGAACTTGGATGTCAGGCCTTAATTTGCGGCAATAGATAGCAAGATAGATATTCATGTCATCGTCATGGGTAGTAATGATCACCGACGGGGCCTTCATGATTCCCGCTTTCTGCAAGACCTCTAGCTCCGACGCATCCCCCAAGACATACCGCTTCGGATCCCGAATCCGCTCCGGCAACCGATCGATGATCTTGAACTCGACACCTTGCTTCGCGAGGTGCCGAGCGGAAGCTCGCCCCACTCGCCCTGCACCGATGATGACGAAGGGTGCGTCGGCCCCTTCGTAGATGCAGAACAAGCTATCGTACTCGTCGAGTTGCTCCCGGGTTCCGGCCAAGACCAGGATCGACTTCTCGGTCAACAATGACTCTGCTCTGGCGAGTTCGAAATTGCCTCGCTCCCAAATTCCGACAACGGTGATGCGAGCATGTTCGTTGAGGCGTGTCTCGCGAATCGTCCTCCCCACCAACGGCGTTCCTGCAACAATCGCCTCTGCGATAAGAAGCTCTCCGAAATGCCCGATAACGCGGCACCGTGCATCCCGTCCTAAACTATGGCGAGCAAGGGACTGGCCAAGCATTTCGCTGAGCTGAATCACCTCGCTGCAACCAGCCAACTCCAAGACATCCACCGAGGCGGCGGTCGATGCCGATGCGACAATCAAAACCGATTCCGAAATTTCACGAACGGTAAAGACGATATTCGTGTTGGTCGTATCCTTCTGCAATGCGACCACCATCGCAGCCTGTTTGACTTGGGCATTCACATAGGTCTGCGGATCATCCAATTCTCCTAGCATGACACAATACCCTTCGTCATGCCGTCGAAGCGCTTCGTCGAGATCGGAGAGGATGATGACGTAATCGATTTTCATCCGCACCAAACTCCGAACAATCGATTCCTCCACGGCGCCGATCCCGGTCAGAATGACGTGACCCGCAGTTGATGTACGAAGCTTTCGCGGTGCCCGCGCAGCTGCTTGCAATTCGATCCAGTGAACGTAAAAGAACTGAATAAACATGAAGGGGAGTAGAACTAGCATGAACATCGTTCCGGTCAGCAAGACGACGATGGTGTAGATGCGTCCTAGATCCGAATGAAAGGTGATGTCTCCAAATCCCAGCGTCGACATCACGGTCAAGACCCAATAGACGCCGGTCGTCCAACTGTACTGCCGTCCTTCGTAAGCCATGATCCCTTGAAACATCACGGTAAAAAGGACGACGATGAGGAACAACCCTATCAAGAGCCTAGCGAGGACCAGGATGTTGCGACGACGGATCGGGTGGGTTAAGAATTCGAGAACGATTCCAAGTGTGTTCATGATTTAGAGTGATTCTATCGTGGCCCGGGCGTTTTGACGACGCGTAAACGAGGCCCGAGAATCACAACCCGTGGCGTAAGCGAGGGACAGCGTCGCGAGTGCACATAGCCCTTTGGGGGCGAAGGAAGCCGAAATCTTAAGTGCGCCCCGATCTCTAGCCCGTTCGAATCGGGAAGTTATTTCGGGACAGTTCCAATGGGGTGTCTGTAAACCCCCAATTCATTCATTGATCTCTTCAAACATAGGTGGATCATCATCAACAATTGGCGTTTCCGAAGGGGAGACACCCTCGCTGGCGAGTCCCCATTGTTGAAGTCTTCGAATCAAGCGCGCGCGAGAAACATTGAGGAGTTTGGCTGCGGCACTTCGA
This sequence comes from uncultured Pirellula sp., assembly GCA_964394065.1. Classification (GTDB taxonomy): domain Bacteria; phylum Planctomycetota; class Planctomycetia; order Pirellulales; family Pirellulaceae; genus JBKCUI01. Next base: position 2,278 of record CAYMXM010000215.1, read on the forward strand.
TTCCCCTGGCAACTTGCCAGCGCCTCTTCAATCAATTGACGCTCTATGCTCTCCAGGACCTGGTCGAGATCGATCGGTTCCACCCCATTCATTTCCGAGGGATGGTTCGATAGGTGGCTAGGTGCGGTTCGAACAGCAATCGGTAGATGAGATCGTTCGATTCGCTCCCCTTGGGCTCGATTCCAAGCGTGCTCAAGGGAGCTACTCAACTCCGAATAACTCCCAGGCCAAGGATAGGCGTAAAGTGCGTCCTTCGCCGACGACGAAATCACCAAGTGCGTTTGAATCGATTTGGAAAAATCCCGCAGCCCCTTCTCTTCACTCAACCGTCGAGCCTTAAACCACCCGTTCATCAAAGCATCCAAATCTTCTAGTCGGGAACGAAGGTCGGGAATGGTGACTACGTGATGGCTTACGCGACACCATAGACGTTCCCAAGACTCACTCTTTCCAGTGGTCCCATCGAGAGGATCCTTAGTCGTCACGAGGAACTGAATATTCGGGTGTTGCGATACGTAGCGATCGATGGCAACAACAAGCTCCTCGGAAAGCTCGTCGAGACGCGACAACAGGACCGACATGGCATCGCCATAGGCCACCGACGACTCGTCGATCGCTTCCAGAACGTGATCGAGCAAGGTGGCATCGAGGAGGTTGCAGTCGACTCGAATCATCGAGCTGGGGTGAAGCGTTTTGTTCTTTTTTTGTAGATGCCATCGATGGATGGTCTTCGCCAAATTTTCACGTTCTTCGCAATACTCTCCGACGATCGCAATCGAACAGGAGAGCTCACAGGCGATGGCCGCCTGTTTGCGCATCCGGGAGGTTTGCAGGGACGCCCCATGCGTAACCCAAAGCTCATCAAGCCCATCCACCCCAGAAGCATCGGAGGCGCTAGGAAGGGGAACATCGGGGAGCAACTCTCGATAAATTGGATCGATCGCGCCGATCAGATCGGTAACATCCTGGGAGAGATAAATCAAAAGAAGCGCGCTCGGGGAAGCTCCTACCCGTGACCTATCCTCCGCAGTAACCCCGAGAGGGGCACCGATTGGACCATCGCTTGGAACATTGAGGGGAAGGAGAATCCGAGTTTCTTTGGATTCGGTCCCTTCGAATCGAATGGTGGCGCGATCCCAGTCGATGGGGGGGGCCAAAGATTCCTTGAGGGGGTGGCGCGCCGATTCGTTGAGAAAGCTGCATTCGATACCGATCAGTTGTTCGATAGGAACCCCCGTTCGTTTGGCCATCGCCTCGTTGGCAAAGACAACGACATCCGACTCATCGAGCACGGCCATAGGAAGGCTCGAGGTCCCGATCAACCTCGCGATTTGACGCCGTGAGACTCCTCGATTCCTCCCCTCATCGGATGACATCTGGTTGGATAGCTTTCTGTTTGGAGGGAGGAAGAGAAACCGTGGGAACAAAAATCAAGTTTACTCCCTAGGTGCCGACTACACACTGGGGCTTGTCCTGGGCTGTCAAAAAGTTGGTGTTGATACGAAATTCTGAGTGTCCGGATTTATTCCTTTTTAACCGCAGGGGACGCGGAGGTTCGCAGAGGAGAACTCGAGGATAAGTTTTGCATCCCTCTGGTATCCCGGAGGGATCGCAGAAGCGTTCGAGTTACCAAGCAGCAAGCGAGAAACTTGGCCATTGTTTCTAACACTTCTACCCCTCACCCAACGCCGTTAAGTATTTTTCGCGGGAAAAATCAATGGGAGTGGCAAAGCGCGAGCCCTCCGATGATGACTTTCATACCAGAGCACCCTGGGTTGTTTCTACGCTTTCAACGGTTAGTTAAGTTCAACGCAGAGACGCAGAGTCGCGGAGATTTAAACTTCTCTTAGTCCAACTTCTCTCTGCGTCCCTGCGTCTCCGCTTCCCTGCGTTTCATTCAAAAAATGCTTAACGGCGATGGGTGGCACGTCCCTGAGGCACGAAGGGCGTGCTGTGAGACCTTGAACGGATGCGTGGTTGCCAGCGCTATCCCTCGCTTACGCCACGGGTTGTGATGGTAGAAATCCGAAACTCTCTTTGTCACTGTCACTCTGTGCCTCTGTGTTCCCAAATCTCGACTGCATGACGGGGGATTCGGTTCCAAGCTTCGGGATCGGCCAGAACGATATCTTTCAATTCTAACGCATCCATCTCGCGAAACCGCTCTAGCAATCCAAGACTGACCGCTAGAATCCCGATTAATCTTTTCACATCGAACCCTTGCTCGCGCAGCGTCACCAAACGTGTGTCTCCGTGCCGCTTGGCCAGACGTTTCCCATCCGGTCCGACAACCAGAGGCACATGAAACCATCTTGGCGGTTCCCAACCGATGGCTCGATAGAGAGCGAGTTGCCGGTAGGTACTGTAGATCAGATCATCCCCTCGAACGACATGGTTGATCCCCGAATCGTGATCATCGACCACGACCGCAAGTTGATAGGCGAGAGGTCCGTAGCTCCGCGCGATGACAAAATCTCCCAGCTGGCGGGAGGGAATAAGGGTCTGTAAGCCGGCGAAGTCATCATGCCAAGCGAACAGCTCCTCCTTAGGAAACCGAAACCTCCAAGCGTAGGTTGCACCTTGCGCGTCGAGCCATCGCGCGTCCTCCACCTTGCGCTCCGAGCAAGTCCCAGGATAGACTGTTCCGTCGAGCGGGGGTGGGAAGGAATTGGAATCCTCATGGGGGGCGCTTGCCGACTGCTCGATCTCGCTTCGGGTACAGGTGCAAGGGTAGACCAACTCTAACGCTTTTAGGTGGTTCAAGACTTCGGCGTAACGTGTTGTTCGTTGCGATTGAATGACGTAGGCGCATTCCGTGGGGGAGGGGAGACTTAGGTCGGCGTCCCAGGTGAGACCGAGCCATCGCAGGTCTTCGAGAATAAGGGTTGAGGCACCGGATTTCGTCCTCGGCGTGTCTAGGTCTTCGATGCGAAGGAGGAGTTTGCCTTGGTGTCGCTGCGCGAGGAGCCAAGCCAGCAGATAGGTTCTCGCATTTCCGAGATGTTGTGCCCCGGTAGGAGAGGGAGCGATCCTACCGATGTAGGAGGGGGAATTGTTTTGAGAGATAGTCGGCGACATGGTTAATGGGGACTCTCGAGTACCGCCGCGCTGAGTACGAAAATAGTATCGAGCCAAATCCGGTCGACGTTGTCTAGTGCTTCAGCCCCTCACCCCCCGCCCCTCTCCCCGAAGCGGGGCGAGGGGAGCAGAGGTCTATAATCTCATCGCGTGCTAGGACGTCAAAGCGGCGTCCGACGGGGTGAGCCCCGATCAGACGAAAACGCCTAGAGCGGAGCGCCTTAGAATTCCGCTCCCCTCGCCCCTTTTAGGGGAGAGGGGGCCGGGGGTGAGGGGTTGAATCGCTAGTAACAAAAACCAAGTTTCACCCCATGTTCCCACTACACATCCGGTGTGTTGCGTGGTCGCTTAGGAGACTCCAGTTATTGCTGCGCTGGACACATGGTCGGGATGCCATCTGGATCGGAGTTGGAAACCGCGACCACTCCACACACCCTACGCCACTCCTACCTCTTTCGGGATCGGTAGGGGGTGAGTCGAGCGGGGAGGCGGATTGCGAGATGGATCAGCCGAAATAGAGCATACAACCAGTTTCGACCTAACTGCCCCAACAGATAAGTCTGCTCCGCATGGGCGTTGCGGATATCTTCGACCCCGTGGGGCCAATCTTTGACTCGGTGGATCAAGCCTTCGCGCCAAATGTCGTCGTGCGGGAACATGCTGACGCGCGAGAGCCACTCCCGAGGGATGCGACGGGTCCCAAGGGCAGCGCCGCTCAAGGCCCCGGCGATCGCTGCGGTAGCAGAACAAGCTCCCCCGAGGAGGACCGCACGTTCTACCGCAAAGCGGAATCGGAAAGGATGGCGAAGCCACGCGTAGACTCCCATGACGGCGATCGCACGAAGATCGTTGGGGATGCCGTTTCCCCACCCCATCGCCCGAGCCGCGCGCGCAACGCTGTAACGCTTCTCCAACATTGGAGAAAGGGAGACGAGCATCGTGCGCAATTTCCCTTCATCCGTCGATCCGATCAATGTCTCTAGGGCTTGTAGGGAGGTGAAAGGCTTGTCGTTGGGATCGAGCATTTGGGCAAGCTGCATCGCGTTGGCGACAAGCATTGCGGCTTCCGTGGCACCCGTTTGTTTGGTGGTGATTCTGGTGCTCCCTTCCACCCAACTGTACGCATGCTGGCTCCCTTGAATCGTAAGACTGATCGCAGCGGCTCGAGGAAGGGGATCCCCGGCCAGAGATTTAGGCATCGGGACCGACTGGGAACTAAAGTTGATCCTCGGTTGGCATGCCCGAAAGAGCCAACGGACCGGAGCGGAAAGGAGGTACCATCGACGACGACGGCGAAGCTTTCGGACAAAGGTGCGGTGATCCGCACGCGATTCGAGAATCGACTGGATCGTCATCAGGACGCTATGGAGCCGTTCGTCCGAAACACCGACCCCAGGGATAAATCGGAACTGAATTGGCGTTCGTCCGAAAACCTTCAAGGCTTGGCGGCGGGAATAGCCGTCGCGAGCCATCGCGAGCCCCTCGCCAATAGCACAGCCGTAAAGGAGCCCCTCCAACGCATTCTCGCGCCGGCTCGAGCTAGCAACCCACCCCCAGGAAGCAATAGGAGCACTCGGCTGGTGGTCGGATTCTTTCGTTAAATCGGATGGTTGGGCTTCCAACTCGATATCCCCAATGGCGGTCATAGTTTTTCGGCTGAGTGAATGTGCAAGGCGTTCACAAAACTAAGACACAATATTAGTTTGGGGAAGGTTCCAGGAATTTTCCGTCTCAACCTTGCGGGCCCCGCTTCGCACAATCGCTACAATTAGACTCATTAAGCTCTTCCTCTGCTAGTAGATATGACGGGGGACGGGGCTCTATCCAGCACATTTCTAGTCAGAGGCCAAAGCCATGAACTCCCGGAACTCTCGTCGAATCTTCCTTCAAGCAGCCACAAGCTCTGGAATCTTGAGCCTCCTAGCAGCGCGGTCTTGGGGAGGAACAGAACTCACTTTAACGCCAAGCCAGACCAAAGGGCCGTTCTACCCCATCCCAGAAATCCAATCCCAAAAGCACTTCGATTTTGACCTGACCCGCCTCAGCGAGGACTCCCCCGTAGCCGATGGGGAGATCGTCGCCATCGAAGGAAGCGTCCTCGATCTCGAGGATCACCCCCTCAAAAATACGATCGTCGAGGTTTGGCAAGCGTGTCACTCGGGTCGTTATAACCACCCGCAAGACAGCAATTCGAAACCGATAGATCCGAATTTCCAATATTGGGGGCGGGTGAACACCGGAGAGGCCGGAACATTCCGGTTCAAATCGATTCTCCCTGGAAAATATCCAGGGCGGACTCCTCACATCCACTTTCGAGTCGTTTCTCCAAACCGCTCCGAACTCGTTACCCAACTCTATTTTGGGCAGTACGAAGAACAGAACTTGAAGGACGGAATCTACCGAAACCTATCGAAACCCCAACAAAAAGCGGTCACCACCGAATTCGAGAAGAAACCGATCGACCGCGAGAAGCCGGACGGAGACAAGCTCCCAACCGGCACCTTCAAAATAGTCCTCGGCCCAAAAAGCGATTCGAAAGTAACACAGCCGATGTAGCAGGTTTGAGGGGTGAGGCTTGAGGGATGAGGGCGAAGCCCCGGGTAGGGGCGTCTCGAACTTAGGCGTGGGGCTGGCCCCTCCGGGGAGGGGCTGACGCATCGGAGTTAACGGGGTGGTGGACGCGAAGCGTCCCCCCATCACAACCCGTGGCGTAAGCGAGGGATAGCGCTGGCAACCACGCATCCATCC
>CAYMXM010000216.1:0-8099 GCA_964394065.1 uncultured Pirellula sp.
CAAAAACTCGACTCCGAAGCCTGCGACACAATCCTCATCCTGCAACGCACCACGTCGTAGAACGAAATTCATTCCTAAACAACCCGTTCATCCCAAGCCCCTTACTTTGAATTGAAAAGTGTGCGTGATGGATCAGGAACCCGAAATTGATTTAATCGCAAGAGTTCGAAGCGGGGATCAGGATGCCGCCAGCGAGCTTTACGGTCGGTATGTCAGTCGATTGCTACGGATCGTATTTCGTCAAATCGATAGCTCCTCCGTGGCTGCGAGGTTGGACCCGGAGGATGTGGTTCAGTCTGCAGTTTGGTCTTTTGTGCGACGACTGCGCGAAGGTGAATTTAAGTTCGACGACGAAGAAGATATATGGAAGCTTTTGACTACAGTTGTTCTGAACAAGACGCGTAACCAAATCGAGCGGAACCTCGCGGCGCGGCGTAGCGTCAATCGTGAGTCGCGCGTTGAAGACCGAGACCTCGAAGAGCAAACCTTAAGACGCTTGCAAATGCAACCTAGCATTTCTGATGCGTTGGCCTTTCGAGAAACGCTGCAGCAGCTGTTTGCCAAGCTTGATACCACGGACGCAACGGTGCTCCAAATGCGATTGGAGGGTTACTCACAGCAGGAAATCGCCGATGAACTGGATTTGGCTGCCCGTACGATACGGCGACGATTGGTTGGGATTCGGTCGGTTGTTGCTGAGCTATTGACCGACGGCGACAGCAATTCCGGTCATTGCAGCGATTCTTAGATGATCGCTCTCCAATAAATTCATCCAATCGATTGCAGCAGCCATATCTAGCTTGGCCATACTGGTTGCAATCTCTTTCGCTAACAGGTTCATTCTTGGATGCTCTGCGAATTCGGCAAGCGTGCTCTTTGCCCCTTCGATTCCGTTGTTGATGACATCGGATCTCGAGGCAAGTTGCCGTCTTCCTAGGGTCAGTGCGGCCTCACCGAGTGGGAACCGATGTTTGACGGAGTTGCGAATCCGACCAGCGCTCGCGACGAATTCCTCTTGGTATGCTTCGCCCATGGCAAGCCGCGAATTCGTTATGGAAATATTCCAAGTATGCCTCGCTGTAGTCGCAGATTCCTTGGCCATCGATTCTCCGATCCGTGAATGAACGCGATAGCGCGCTTGATCGCCCGCTCGCGCGGCTGCCAGTCCGATTTCCGCTTGCGCCAACATTTCATAGGTGGAATTTCTCGACTGGAATTCGGAGTCAGGCCGAAACAACTCGGAATCTTGCAACGATTGGAAGGGTCTGACTCCTAGCATTCTGGCGAAGAGCAACCTCCCTTTGTCAACATAAGGCATACGGCTCAAGGTCGCGTCGTCTCCTGCCTCAGCGAAGATCATGATCCCCTGGAATGCCGAGAGATCCGCTGCGTATTCTTCACCGTGGCCTCTGGAAGAATAGGCCAGTTGGCTGTACCGCTCTGCGTTATCACGATCGCCAGCGCGCCAACATAACGCAGCAAATCGGATCGGGAAAAAGTACTTGATCCAACGAACCTCGATATCGTAGGGGTATCGAAGTCCGGCTTGGCTGATCGAATCCAAGTCAACGTTTGCTTGTGTGAGAACGGCCGAAAGAGTCGTCGGATCGGATCGGCCGTCGATTTCTTGTGCGATTTCGAACGATGTCTCCATCGCCTCGCGCGAATCGTTCACTTTTAAGGATGCATCCATTGCCTTCCTGATATACCCCTTTGCCGATGACGCATCCCCCTGTTGCCGATAGGCTTCGCTGACCCCTACGTAAAGCATCGCTTTGTTGTGAGCATCCACACTGACGGAGTCCATTTGTTTGACGGCTTTCTCCAACCACCACTGAGGTGAAACAGAGGCCGAGGTGATGAACGTTTTCTTCATCTCGGGATCAAGGGATTCGATATTTGGCCACAAGATGTCGAGTATTTGCCGATGATTACCACTAGCGCTCAATCCCGCTATTTCCTCCTCGCGAATCTTCGCGTGGATGTTTGGCAACAGCGACATCGCGTACGCGTAACTCGATTCGATCTTGGCTATGTCTTTGGCTGATTCAGCTCCCTCGATTTGAAGGAGTGCCTTTTGCCAAGGTTGACCCCCATGTTGCTCCAGAAGTTTCGGATCGATGCCACTGATTTGCGCGTTGTATGCATTTCGCGCAAGCTCGACCTTTTCCATCGCACGAGCTTGCACGATAGCGGTGCGAAAATTTGACTTGGCCTCCTCCAGCTTTACGGATGCGGCTGAATAATCTTCTGCTTCGTACAGTCGCTTCATCTCGCTGCTGGCCGCTGCCCCTTCCGTAAAGGGCTTCACGGCTAGCCTCTCGGCCCCCGCCGATTCGGCTTCCTCGCGGAGCTTGGTCAGATCGCTGAACAGCTGCTGAGCATTCCGCCGGATCTCGTATGCTTTTCTGGCATGGTCTATCGACGTATAAAAGGCCCGTGCCGATTCCTGGTACTGCTCCAACGCGGAATCGAATTGGGCTGCGGTGAAACTGCTGTTGGCAGTGGAGAGGAGTGAATCGGCTCGATTCCATTCGTTGCGTGCGTATTGTTCGGCGCCAGCGTTCGCGGCGTCCTCCTTGGCCTTGTTCGCTAGTTTTTGAGAATCATTCACCTGCCGAAGCAAGGCCGCGTTAGCGGGGGGCGGTGTCGGTGGTTGGCTCGATACGGGTGGGGCCGACGGGGCGTTTGTTGGAGTGGGAGGAGCTGGCGCTGTTGAGAGGGGGATAGATATCGATGGTGAAGAGGAAGGGGCTGAGCTCGTCGGCGAAGGTACCGGGGAAGCTCCTCCAGATCCAGATCCGGGTATAGATGCAGTTCCAGGGGGAGTGGTGGTAGGAGGTGTGTTTAAAGCGGTACTGTTTGAATTGGGTGCGCTGCTTGGGCTGCTTCCCCACTCGCTGCGCATCAACCAAGCCGCTACGACAATCGTCAGCGCGAGCGCGACCGTGTACCACGTCTCCTTGGATCTTGTTGAGACCTTCTTGGGTTGAACCGGGTGGGAGTGCATCGGAGGGGCCGTTGGTTTGGGCGAATTCGCAGCGCCAACGACGGTCGGGTGAGAGTCGATGTTCTTTGGGGAAGCATCTTCGGTTGGGAGGGAGCTTGCCTGGACGAAGCCTTGAGAGTTGTCTTCCAAAGCAACTGCAAACGCATCCAAAAACTGCGAGCAGGAAGCAAACCGCTGATCGGGTTCTTTGGCCAATGCTTGCCGCAGGACGTTGTTGGCATTGTTCGAGAGCGATGGGAGGGGGGGAACCGGTTCGTTCAGGACGCATTCGCGGAGGATCGTTGCATCTGCCGATTCAAACGGCGGATGCCCGGAGATGAATTCGTACACCACCGCTGCCAGTGCGTATTGGTCAGTACGTCCGTCTTGCTGGCGCCCTCGCCATTGTTCCGGAGACATGTAGGGATAGGTTCCACTGATGTCCAATTGCGCGCGACTTGTACGAGTCGCGCTCAACCGAATTTCATCAGCCAATCCAAAGTCGACCAATTGTGCATCTTTCCCATCCTGGACCACCATGATGTTCTGCGGTTTGACATCGCGGTGAATGACCTTCTCCTTATGGGCGTAATCGAGCGCCAAAGCAATCGGGCGCAGAACGTCGACTGCATGTTGTGCCGTCACACCACCTTCGGTCTTGGCCAATCGATAGCGATACACGGCTAGCGTTTCACCTTCGATGAACTTCATCACCAAATAGTGACCGACCGTTTTGTCGGTGTCCAAGTCGTAGACCGGGCAGATATGTTGGTGTTGGAGTTTGCTGACTTTGCGAAATGATTCGCGGATTCGGCGGAGTTCCACTTCGTTGCCCAGCTGTAGCAGCGGTAGCAACTTGATGACTACGTGGGTTTGGCGGTGGGGGTCGAACGCCTTCCAAACTTCCCCCATCCCACCTCGACCAATCATCTCAACGATTCTGAAACGCCCGAGAGACTCGTTGGGGGTCAGCGTCGACGGTGGGACCGTCGGGTGCTGCCAGACACTGTTGCCGGAAGCATCTTGAGAAAAACTCATCGGTAGGCCTAAGGGTTCGGTTGCGATGGATTGACTGTTGGGATCGAGCTGTATCGTGGTTCTCCCTCTGTTGGAATCGGCTCGACGTTGGAAACGTCTACAATATGCAGGACACCATGGATGAAATACACCAGCCATTTTCCGTCAGGAGAAAACAAGAGGGCATCAAGGTGTTTTTCGGGGTTCTTCGGTAGCTCCTTGAGGAGTTCACCGGAGTTCAAATCCCACAGTTTGAGGTTACCCATGCCATCTCCCGTCGCCACGATTCCTCGGCTGGAAACCGCCAATTCACTGACCAGTTGTACGGGGGAGCGATTCTTGTCGCGTTCGGAAAAAGCGGCGCGATCTTGAGACGCACCGACTACAACCCCTGCGTCACCGTAGGCTTCTCCTTCCTCTTCCTTCTCCTCGGGTGGTTTCCAACCGAGATCGAGGCGGCCGACCAATTTTGACTTCGCGACATCGCAGACTTCAACGGTATCGTAGGTCGAGACCAGCACGCGATTATTGTCGGCGCAGAACTCGATATCGTTGAAAGTACCTAGAACCATCGGTATGTAGGCAAGTCGATCCTGTGTTGCAATATCAAAGACTTCGACAGCGTTTGTTTTGCTGTTCTCTTTCGGTCTCGCGACGATGGCAAACTTTGTTTGATCTGGAGAGATTGCATACTGCCCCACGTTGTCGACATCAATGGTTTGCAAACGAGCAACAGGTAGTCCCGTCGCAGCACTACGAAATTCATGATGGTCATCCGAGATGCACCACGCGAGATTGTCGTCGATGATTGCAGGGGTAAACGGTTTAAACGTGAACGAGTTGTTTTTGGACTCCCCGGGAAGGCGACGTATCGTGTAGATTTTCGCGTTGTCGTCGCCAAACTTTCCCTTGGGCAGTACTTTCAGTTGCAGATAGGTTCCAGCCGTTCCTTGGAGCCTGTCGAGGAGATCCTGACGCTTCCATCCCGTCACGTTAATCATGTACCCATTTCGTCCTTGAGCATAGCCGACAATCTCATCGCCGACTTTCAACCCTTCCACTTTGGAAGCGGGACCGTCGGCCCTGATGCCTTGGACCAGTAGCTTGCCACTCTGCTCTTCGATTTCCAGGCCGATATAGCCTGGCGTTCGATGGAACGTTGCGTTGATCTTGGTCCCAGTAAGAGTATCCAGAAGAGTCGCTTCGTATTCAGAGATCATGTAGATGCGGCTACCATCGCGAGTGTATACCGCGGTGAATGGCCGAGCCTCGTGCTGGCCGGTGATACGACCTAAGTGTGGGTCGATGAAATCGAGCTTACCCCCAACCGAAAAGACAATTTGGCTACTATCGGGAGAGAATCCGATCGTTCGCATATTTTGTTCCGAATATCCACCGGTGGTCAGATACCGCAATGTATGGTGCACTTCGTCGTCAGCATGAACCGAAATTGCGCATCCAAACAGCAGGGCAAAGACTGCAATCTTTGACTTGAGCTTGAACATACCGTTTTCCTTTTCTATGTCCTGTAGGGAATCGAATGAGGGGAGTGAGAACCGCACCAATGGGATCAGGGTGCGTCCGAGAAAGCGGACAGCCGATGAACAGAAGATTGGATGATTTTTCAAGCAAAGACCCTCAACCAAAAATGTCCGGTGTTTGGGGCGTTTACCGATCTTTCGAGTAGGGTCGTTTCGGCGATCACTAGATTCCCTTGAAAATGATTCAGTTCCTATGCGGAGATCTCGCCAATGTTCTTTTTTGCTACGCCCACGATGAATCGATCTGTCGGTTGGATTCTCCCTGGACTCCTCTGGCTATCATTCGGCACTTCTCTTCTTGCCAAAACATCGGTCGGGGGAAGCTTGGCCGGCAATATCACCTGGGATGCAACGGGAAGCCCATACGTTGTAGATCGAAACCTAGAAGTTCCTCAGGGAAGCCAGCTGACGATCCATCCAGGGGTGACTGTCTACTTGAAAGGGCATTCGATCGTCGTGCGAGGGAAGTTGATTTCCAGAGGGACGGCGGAGCAACCGATTCTGTTTACCTCTGCAAACCGAGAATCCCCCGCCCCGATGGATTGGGGGATGTTTAGTTTTGAAGGGGCAGGTAGCGGTGCTAGTCACGATTCGCAGCACCGTTATCAATCCGGTTCAATTCTGGAACACGTTATCGTCGAATATGGTCGCGGGCTGTTTTTCCATCGGAGCGCGCCGGCTGTGGTCAATTGCACGATTCGATTCAATCGCAAACGGTTTGGCGGAGGTATTTATGCTCACGATTGTAAGCCGATCATTCGTGATTCGACGATTTCGAGCAACGTCGCGGAAGAAAGTGGGGGAGGAGTCCGAGCAGCATACTGCGAACCAGTTCTGATCGGCAATACGATGGTTCGCAACTCAGCCGCCTATGATGGGGGGGCAATATCAATCGATTATAGTAAGGCCCACATCGAAAATAATTTCATCGGCTATAACTTTGCACTCCGCGCAGGCGGAATTTGTACGGGAGTTACACAAGAGGGACAGGTATCGGTGACCAGGCAATCGACCAGCCGTCCCAAAATCTTTCGCAACCGGATTTGGAACAATCGAGCAATATATGCTGGAGGCGGCATCAGTGTTAGAGGAACACCCGAGATATCGGAGAACTGGATCATTGGCAATCGTGTTCAGATTTCTACCTTTCAAGCTCTACCTTCTTCGCGCAGTCAGATTGATCGTTCCAGTGGAGTGGGTGCAGGAATTCGGGTGGTGGAAACCTACGGGGGACCGCTGTCGATTCAACGGAATATTGTCGCGGGTAATCGAGGTGCGTTTTGGGGGGCGGGGTTGGCCTTCGGAAGCGCGTCGGGAAGTGTGACTAACAATCGTGTTGTCGGCAATCACGCGCGATTGCACGGCGGAGCGATCTCCATCCAAGTGCAAGAATCCCACCGAACATTCATGGGCGACGGACATGGAGCAGATTGGAATTTTTCAGGAAATCAAATGCAAGGAAACTCGGGGGGCGTTTTCGAATTTGCTCAAGCCCGACACCCTGGAAAGCAAACCATTCGCGTTCAGCAGTGCGACTTACTGGAGAACGAGGGTGACACATTTTACAACGGGACCAGCGTCGAAATGAAGGCCCCCTCGAATTATTGGGGCACGGTCGATCCGGAAGAGATCGGGCAGAGGATTCACGACTACTATGACGACGACCAACTCGGCAGAATCCACTTTCAACCCGCTCCCCAATCCGTCGCTACTTCGTTACCAGAGGTCGACCCGGCAAAGTTGGCATTCATCGCAAACTGCCCCCAAGGGATTCGCGCTGGACAAGGGTTCAACCGATTGCCCGATACACCCCCAAGCGTGACCCTCGTTTGGAACCAAGGTGATCTCGTCAAACCCGCCGGCTACCTCGTGCATCTGACTCGCGTCGAACCACGGTTCGACGAAATAGATTTGAAAGACGGGTTGAGGGTGGTAGCAAGTTGCGCTGAAGGTGCTTCGGTCGTCGATGTTGGCAACACAACTAGAACGGTATTGTCGGGACTGACGATCGGCCATACCTACGAATTCTTTGTCACCGCCTATGATGCCGATGGTCAAGAATCATCCATGTCGGATACTTTTGCCGTGAAGGTGGAACGCTAAGAACAACCCTCCCCTTTGGGGCGGCCTGACGCATCGGAGTTAAGGGGAGGGACGCGAAGCGTCTCCCCCATCACAACCCGTGGCGTAAGCGAGGGAGACTAGGTGAAATTGTCGAGTTTGAAAGTGGTCACCTTCTTGGTAGCCCCGGTAGGAGCGGAACAAAAAAACGCAGGTTTGTTTCGCCCACCGGGCCACGAACAAAAAATGCTTCACAGCGTTGCCCTACCGGGGCTCTAAAACCACTTCCTCCCTTGCTATGCGTGGGGCCAGCCCTGGGCTGTCAAAAGGTTGGTGTTGTGAGGATTTAGGTTTGCGCAAGTTTTGTTCTCTGATTCGCTTCTTGTCCGACCGGGGCTCGTCCCCGTCGGACACCGCTTTGGCGCCCTAGCATGCACCGCGCTTTTAGATCTCCGCTCCCCTCGCCCCTTTTAGGGGAGAGGGGCTGGGGG
>CAYMXM010000217.1:0-8025 GCA_964394065.1 uncultured Pirellula sp.
CCAGACATCCATCCCAGGTCTCACAGCACGCCCTTCGTGCCTCAGGGACGTGCCAACCGACGCCTAAGATATTCCCGATAAGGGCTACGTGCACTCGCGACGCTGTCCCTCGCTTACGCCACGGGTTGTGATGGGTGGACGCTTCGCGTCCACCCCCTTACGGCCGGGGGTGAGGTGAGCAGAGTTCTCAAAGCGCGATGCTTGCCAAAGTTGTGGTACAATTTCATCTGCCGCTCGCCTAAACTAAGGACACGAAGCGTCTCCTTTCCTCTGCTAGGCAAACCATGCACTCCGAATCGATCCCCAATGAAGTACTCCACCATCCTTGGGATCGCTGGACCAGGCGTTACCTGACCAATATCTCTCCCAAACACTGTGGCCACTACTTCACCGATGTCCTCATTATCGGGGGAGGTCTAGCCGGACTCCGCGCAGCGCACGAAATCGATCCAGACTTGCGTACCTTGATCTTGACCAAAGATAAAGTCGAGGAGTCGAACAGCACCTACGCGCAAGGTGGGATCGCGAGCGTCTGGGATCCAGAGGATCGTTTCGACAACCACGTCCAAGACACCCTTGTTGCGGGAGCAGGACTATGCGATCCAAGTGTTGTCGACACAGTCGTTCGAGAAGCTCCCGACCGAGTTGCTGAGTTGATTCAATGGGGAACGCGATTCGATCAACACGATGGCCAGATCTCCTTGGGCAAGGAAGGTGGGCATTCCCACCAACGAATTCTGCATGCGCTCGGCGACTCTACAGGTAAAGAGATCATGCGCGCGATGATCGAGCATACGCGCGCTCGACCTAACACAGAGATTTGCGAAGAAACCTTTACGATCGACTTGTTGACCTTCGAGGGACGTTGTCATGGGGCGGTCGCGTCTCTCCGGGGCGGGAAGCCCTTTCTGATATGGGCAAAAGAAACTATCCTCTGCACCGGAGGATGTGGTCAAGTCTTCCGAGAATCGACCAACCCGCGCGTCGCCACAGGGGATGGGCATGCGATTGCATTTCGCGCTGGAGCGAAGATGCGGGATATGGAATTTATGCAGTTCCACCCGACGGTCCTCTACATCGCAGGTAGCTCTCGAACACTGATCACCGAAGCCTTGCGAGGGGATGGTGCTTATCTAATCGATTCACGAGGTTATCGCTTCATGGGAGATTACGACGATCGCTTGGAGCTCGCTCCTCGAGATGTCGTCAGTCAAGCGATCGTGAGCCAGATGGAAAAGACGCAATCCTCCTCGGTTTACTTAACGATGAAGCATTTGGATCCGACCCATGTTCGCGAGCGGTTTCCTGGGATTGCAAGGGTATGCGCAGGGTTTGGACTCGATATAGCAATCGACGCGATCCCCGTTCGACCAGGGGCGCATTACATGGTGGGAGGATGCCAAGTCGACACGCAAGCCCGAACATCCCTCCCAGGCTTATGGGGTGCAGGGGAAGTGACAAGCTCAGGGTTGCACGGAGCCAATCGCTTGGCCTCCAACAGTCTCTTGGAGGGGTTGGTCTACGGAGCGATAGCCGGGAGGAATGCATCGGCGGCAGCGAAGAAATCCGATAGTCTCGAACTCCGGGTGTTGCCCGTCCAATCGAACGAACAAAACGAATCGAATGGAACATTCGATTTGGCCGACGTCCGAAACGCCGTTCGATCGTTGATGTGGCGGAACGTCGGTGTTCGCAGACGCGAAGATCAATTGGCCGAGACCGTTGCCACGTTGCAACATTACTGCAGCTATGCATTGCCTCATGCCCTCGGAGGTGTCGAAGGCTGGGAGTTGCAAAACATTCTAACGGTCGGCTTGCAAATGGCCCTAGCAGCCCAAACCCGCCACGAATCCCGCGGCGTCCATTTCCGAAGCGACTTCCCCCTCCCCGACAACCTGCAATGGCGAAAACACCTAATCATCAAACGTTAGGGCGTGCAAAGTGAACACGTAGGGTGTGTGAAGTGGTCGCCTTTGCCACCGCAAACCCGCATCGCATCCTTGGAACGTTTCCAATGCAACCTCCATCGCATCGAGAGCGACCACGTAACACACCGGATTCGTAATCGGCGCCGCCTATGGTAGCAACGCAGCACGGTGTTTTACGATACCAATCCCTCGGGTTTCTTTTGGAGAGCGCACTGTGGTATACTTGAAATATGAGCACGACAAATTCAACTTACTCTTCGCTCGACCAAATGGTTGCAGCGTTGGGGAATTGCCTTACCCAGGAAACGGCACGTCGCATACTTGCACTTCAAGCCGACACTCGTTTGCAGAAGCGAGTGGACGAATTGGCGGATCGACATAGCCGAGGCGAACTTTCTATTGAAGAGCAGGCAGAATACAGCCGTTATGTGTCTTACAGCACCTTCGTCGCCATCCTCAAATCAAAAGCGCGTCAACTGCTTGCTGATTCGTCAGGTAAATAATGAAACCAGAGCTTCGGTCTTTAGTCCGGGAGCGAGCTGGTCGACGGTGTGAATACTGTCATTTGCGCGAAGAAGATTACGATTTTCTCAGTTTTCATGTCGAACACGTAATCGCAAGACAGCATGGTGGCGTAGATGTTCCTGGCATGCTCTGCTGGTCATGCGCCGAATGCAATTGGGCGAAAGGACCAAATTTGGCTGGGATGCTCGACGGGAAAATTTATCCTTTATTCAATCCAAGGACCCAGAGTTGGAACAGGCACTTCCGCTGGGAGTGTGCAATCCTCACGGGAAAAACTAAAACGGGGGTTGTCACGGTTCGCGTTCTCAACATAAACGACCCTGCTCGAGTGATGTTGCGAGAAAACTTGTTGTACGAAGGGAGGTTTCCCTCAGAGTGAGTAATTACCGCATGGTACCTCATTCAATGCCAGTCTCCTTATCTAAGGGCGGATGCAGCGACCTCTTCACAAACCCTACGACTGGTCTTAAGTCTTTTTTCCGTGTATTCCGTGGTCCCATAAAAGCCTCTTAAAATTACCTCTTCCCATCCAACCGAAGATACCCAAACAACGCTTGAACCTCCGCATCAGAAAGAGGGGTCAGCAAATCACTAGGCATCATCGACAGCTTGCTTTGCTTCTTCTGGGCGATGTCATCGTTGTAGATCACGACAACATCCGTTGCCGTTTGCAGCTTCATCGAGTTCGGCGTGCTCTCCTTCAAAAGACCAGTCACCACTTGATCGTCATGCGTTTGTACAATCCATGGCTGATACTCTTTCGCCATGACCGCGCTCGGATCCATGATGTTCTCCAAGAGATAGTTCAAATCGCGTCGATTCGATCCGGTCAACTCAGGTCCGATTCGCCCCCCTTCTCCAAAGAGAACGTGGCACTGGCCACAGACCTTTGCAAACACCTCTTTTCCTTTTGAAAAGTCGGGTAGGCTCTTTGGATTTTCGACCAACGCGCGAATCTTCTCCACTTCCTTTTGCTTGTCAGCGTTCAAACTACGAACATCTCCCCAAACCTGCGAGATGAGCTCGTTGAGTGGTTGGGACTCTAGACCTTGCATTTGCTGAACCATGTCCGCGGAAAGCTCCCCTGCGGGAAGTTTCTTTTGCTCGATCGCTCGAAGAAGTACCTCAGCTGTGGTCGCTCGACGCAAGAGTGCATACCATGCTTGCCGGCGTTCGGTAAGATCCTCCCACTGACATGCGATTGCCAACACTTTGTTAGCGCCATCCGCATCGATCGAATCGGCAATCGCGGATAACGCAGCCCCGCGCAAACTAGGCTTGTCTAAAAGGGAAAAGGCGATTCTCGCAAGCCCCTCGGCTTTCACCTGCTTGAGAACATTCAATGCTGCAATCCGTTGATCGTCCGCCGCCGATTGGGAAAGAGTCGTTTTACGAAGCAACTCGAGCGCGTTTTGATCGTTGAGCTTGCTCGCCAACTGAGCGCCCCGTTGTTGAACGGCAGCCGATGGATGGAGCAACAGCTTCGCAGAAATCGCATCCCAGCCCGGAGGAGCAGAAACCGTTCGCTTCCCCTCAAGCCCCTGCAATACCGCATCCAACGCCGGTGCCAGCTGCTCAGGTGTGGATGCGCTGACAACCTGTTGGAGAAGGTCGACGAACGCTTGCGAGTTCTTCGCCCCGTTGTCTGCGACCCACATTTGCGTCACTTGTTTCGCGGCGAACTGCGCTACCAACTCGATCTTGCAATCCTTGAGCAACAAGAGTGAGCTGGAGGGATTCTGCTCGATTTGACGCGAGAGTCCGTACCAAACCATCAACGGTAGATTGTGATCGCGGCTATCCTCGCTGTGCGATACCAGACCTTGCACGATTGGATAAGCAGTATCAACCGGCAAGGATTGGCATGCGGAGGCAAGCTCTAAGCGTACGATCGGGGAGGGATCCTCTTTCGCCAATCGAGCGAGGGAACTCGAGATCTTCTCGGGAAGATTCGTACCGACGATGCCGTTGGCTTCCCATTGCGTAACCCATCGAATCCCCCATCCTCGAACGTGGGGATCTTGATCCTTTAGCGATCGTTCGACATCCGCAGGTTGCAGTCTTCGACAAGCGGCTAATGCCCAGTAGGCTCGCAAACGAATACGTGGTTCGGCGTGCGTCGTAAGCTTGCCAAGTTCTGTGACTGCTTCGTCGCTCAACTTTCCCTGAGCTTCCCGTTCCATCAGAATGCGGCGCGCGGTTCGAACATACCAATCGTTCTTGTCGAGCTGATAGCGAACCAATTGCGCATCGGACGCTTTCTCCAAATCGACCGACACCGGTTTAGTATCGTTGTAGGAGATACGGTAGATGCGGCCATTGCTCTGATCGTGGGCAGCGGGATCGTTGACGTGGCATTGCTGCGCATCGTACCAATCGATCGCGATCACTTGACCATCCGGTCCATAGCGAAAATAGAGAATCTGACTGCTCTTGTCATTGGCTAGGAGGAAGTCGGGGGCACGATCCCCGACATATCCGCTTCCTGCGGGAGTGATTTGATCTTGGTTCAGTCGAGCTCCGTGAATGTTGTTCATCAAGAGCTGGTTTCTATATTGCTCCGGCCAACTTCCTCCGAGATAAAACATCGCACCGCTGTGTGCGTGTCCTCCCCCTGCGCTGTCGCTGCGATTGTTCCCCGAGTGAGGGTTGGCCCCGACCCAATGGCGATGCTTCGCGATCGTTTGGATGTCGGCGTACGTGAAGGGATTGAAATGCTGACCCGCTTGACGTTGATATCGTCCGTTCGGAATGATGTGGTAGAGGTGAGGGATCACGCATGCTGTTAAAAAGGTATCCCCGGTATCGTTGAAATCGACTCCCCAGGGGTTGCTCGTCCCGTGGGCAAAGACCTCGAACCGTTCGGTTTGAGGATGGTAACGCCAAATTCCTGCGTTGATCCTAGTCCCTGGCCCTGCGTCGGTCTCCACTTCGGTCCCTTTTACGACTCGCACATTCGAATGAGTGAAGACACCATGACATCCATAGAGCCATCCATCTGGGCCCCATATAAAGCTGTTAAGCGTTTCGTGAGTATCTTGATACCCCCAACCGGTAAGCTTCTTCACCGCTGGACCATCGGGAATATCGTCCCCGTTCGCATCGGGAATGAAAAGAAGATAGGGAGCGGCGCCGACCCAAAGTCCCCCCATGCCGACCTCGATTCCACTCACTAAGTTCAAGTTGTCGACAAAGACTTTGTGTTTATCGAGCACTCCATCCCCGTCTGTATCTTCGAAGATAAGAACTCGGTCCTTTCCGACATCTCCTTGAGCGCGCGTCGGGTATTGATAGGCTTCAGCAACCCAAACACGTCCCTTCGCATCGATCGTCATCGCGATCGGTTGACGGACATCGGGTTCCGCAGCGATGACTTGTACGGAGAATCCCTCCGGAAGAGTCATCGCCGCAGCGACTTGATCGGGGGGGAGAGACTGATACATCAACTTATCGAAAACCGGCAATCGATCCGCAGGAGGAAGGTTGGGTTCCTCCGCATGCAATCGAAAATCATCGAAGTTCACGTGCCCCCAACCGCCGCTGTGGTTATCGATGAGTCGAATGAAGACATCCTTTCCGACGAACTTGGAGACATCATGCACGGCTCGTTTCATCGTTTCGGTCGTCGCGCCGATCGAATCGACGAGGACCTTGTTCGTCGTCGCATCGACGATCTCCACTCGGGCATCGATACCGACTCCACCGGAGGCTTGGAGGAATGAAACCCAAGGATGTACCAGCTTAAAGGGTTTGCTCTGCATCGTTCCCATCGCAACGTCGTTTCCGACTTCGAACGATCCGATCCAATATTCCCCTTGATGGTTGCTCGTCATATCCTTGCGACGAGCGACAACGGTATCGCCGCGAATCGGTTGATTGAAGAAAGCCCCACCCGAGGCTGTCCAATCTCGAAGATCCCCCGTTTCAAAATCGAAATTCATCGGCGTTTTATCATCCCATGCAGGGCGAAAACCTCCCAAAGCATCGTCGATCGGTAGCACCATTGGTGCAACGCCAGTATGGGGATCCGCTGCGGGAGGCTCTGTCGTCTGCGTGAGAACGTGTACCCCTCGTTTGCTCACCGAAATGAGATCCAGGCGTCCGTCTCCATTGATGTCTTTTGCAACGATCTGCGTTCCGACCCCCGAGTTGTCATCGACGATGTTGGGGATAAAGCGAAGGCCAGACGGAGAGTTCATCGGTTTAAACCAAACGAGAAGGGGTGGTTCGTTCTCCCCTCGATCGTTTCCATTGTGTGCCCAGAAGCGTTTGCCGGTGATGATATCCGGTTTGCCATCCCCATCCATGTCGGCGATATCGATTGCGTGGAGTTGTGAAATCGCCAATCCAGTCGGAGACGTTTCCACTTTGTCGGTCATGATTCGGATACGCTCCCAATCGGAAGGGGAGCCGTTCTTTTTCTTGTAGACCACCAAGCCGTAGCCGTGAGCAGCGAGGGAGGTCACGACTTCGGTTTTGCCATCTCCATCGAAGTCGATGGCATACATTTGGGCTCCTCCTGGTCCGGAGAAGGAAAAGGGATGAAACTCCCAGGGAGAGTCCGTCGGTGCAGCGGGTTGTTCCCACCAACCATCTTTGGAAAGAATGTCGTTTCGACCGTCGTCGTTGACATCCCCTACTCCGAGTCCGTGGGTGAAGCGTTGGTACTTACCGTCTTTGCCAACCGCTTTGAACATCCATGGTTGCGTAGGGTCGGAGGGAATGGTGGCGTATCCAAAGTTTCCTTGATGACAGCAGACCATGTCAGGGATGCCATCGCCGTCGACGTCGGTGAACATGGGAGATTCATTGTCGACCGAATCGAGTATTAGGAATTGCTTCCAATTCCCGCGACGCGCTTCTTGTTTGCCAGGGTTCTTGTACCAGTGGGCCGCTTGCCCCGGGAAGCCGATACTGACAACGTCGAGGAGTCCGTCCCGGTCGACATCGTAATCGAAAGAAAAGAACGATTTCGAGTAACCGTTGATCGAGAAAGGAGTCGCATCGTATAGGGGGATGCTTTCTTTGAATTCCGGTCCCCAGAAAAGAACCGGGCCAGCGATGATGTCCATGTGACCGTCGCCGTCCAAATCCGCTGCGTTCCCTCCTTCGCTGTAGAAGAGAGGAGAGAGGCGTTGCGACTTCCAGTGCCAAGTCTCCTTTTGGTTTCCCTCTTGGGCGGACGCAGTTGAGAGAATCAAGACGCTAGCGGCGAATACAACTGCGCTGGAACGAAGCAGAGGTAAGGCGAACCTGCGGAATGCAACCCGAGCCATCAGGAAATTCCTATTCGTGGAAGAAGGAGTCGGTGGGGGAAGGGCGAGGAGCGGGCTATTCTACCCTTAGCTAGTGGTGAATGGGCGTTGAACCGTCACCGGTAAGCATAATCAAGGCGTTGAGATTTCGCGAGGGGAACCACGGAATACACGGAACACACGGAAAAAGAGGCTTAAGGAATAAGGCTTAAGGCCAAAGGGGGGCTGTCAAAAAGTCGGTGTTGTTGTGATCTAGGTTTGCGCAAGTTTCGTTCTCTGATTCGCTTCTTGTCCGATCGGGGCTCGCCCCCGTCGGA
>CAYMXM010000218.1:0-7947 GCA_964394065.1 uncultured Pirellula sp.
GGTTTGGGACAGAGCCTAATAGGAACAATAGCCGAGTTTAAGCTGCCAACTACACATCCGGTGTGTTCCGTGGCCGCTTTAGGTGCGAAAGTGATTGCAATGGATGCGAGAACTGACTCGCCATCTCGATCTGAACCAGAAGCAGCGGCCACTTCACACACCCTACGACTTCTTCCTCACCCCTCAAGCCTGCTCCAAAAGTAATACCATCTATGCCATCTCGGGTGGGCTCCTGCAAACGGGGGAGCAGCGATACAATGGCTCGCTCGATTTTCTCGAACGCTCGGAATCGCGCTCGAAATCGTTTGTCGGAGAATCGATCCCCCCAACGTCTCAGCAACTAACCTACTCAAACATTGGACTTGGAAACCATGAGCAACGTCGAGAACTGCATCATCATCGGAAGTGGACCTGCAGGATGGTCTGCTGCGATCTATGCGGCACGCGCTAATCTGCGCCCCCTTCTCTTCGAAGGTGCAATGACCGAAGAGAATCGGGTCATGGGACGCTACCCCATGGGACAGCTTGCTCAAACCACCGAAGTCGAGAACTTCGCCGGCTTCCCCTCCGGCAAAATCAAAGAGTTCCTCGAATCGGCGATCTCCGACGACCGCAAATATATGCTCCCTCCCATCTCGGAAGAGCCGCACGCCGTCACCGGCCCTGAACTGATGGAGCTAATGCGACAACAAGCGACGAACTTCGGCACCCGCATCATCACCGATGACGTGAAAAGTGTCGACTTCAGCGGAACCCCTCTCAAGCTTCACACCTCCGAAAACGGGACCTTCGAAACCCGAACCGTCATCCTCGCCACCGGAGCCAGCGCCAATTACCTCGGACTCCCGAGCGAAGAGGCGTTCAAAAACCGTGGCGTGAGCGCTTGCGCGGTCTGCGACGGCGCTCTCCCTCGATTCCGCAACAAACCACTCGTCGTCGTTGGGGGTGGTGACTCGGCGGTCGAAGAAGCGAGCTACCTGACGAAGTACGCCTCCAAGGTCTACCTCGTCATTCGACGCGGGGAGATGCGAGCCTCGAAGATCATGCAGGAACGAGCTCTTTCGAACGAGAAAATCGAACTGGTCAAGTTCTCGGTCGTCGACGAAGTTCTCGGGGATGCCTCCGATCACCGAATCGGAGTTACCGGCGTTCGACTGAAGAATATCGAATCAGGGGAAACCCAAGAGGTCGAAGCAGCCGGCATGTTCCTCGCCATCGGTCACACCCCGAACACGCAGTTCCTCGACGGCCAAATCGAAACGCATTCGGGTGGCTATGTTCGCTGGACGAAGCCTTACCGCACCGAAACGAGCGTCCCCGGTGTCTTCGCCGCTGGGGATGTCGCCGATGATTACTATCGGCAGGCGATCACCTCCGCAGGGACTGGGTGTATGGCCGCACTCGATGCGGAACGGTACCTAGGGTCGCTCGGCGTTCACTAGGAGCAGACCACTTTGGGGACCCATGATCTGCCGATTGTGGTTCGGGGCGCACGCGAACACAATCTGCAAAACGTCGACCTTTCCCTCTCCCGAAACCAATTGATCTGCTTCACCGGTGTCTCGGGAAGCGGAAAGAGTTCTCTCGCCTTTGATACCCTCTACGCCGAGGGGCAACGACGATATCTGGAGAGCCTATCGACCTACGCAAGGCAATTCGTAGGCCAGTTCCCCAAACCGGATGTGGACTACCTCTCAGGTCTCAGTCCCTCCATTTCGATCAGCCAAAAGTCGACCGGGAACAACCCTCGTTCAACCGTCGGGACGATCACGGAACTTCATGACTTCCTACGGATTCTCTACGCCCGAGTCGGTACAGGCTTCTGCCCCAAGTGCGAGACGGAGATCTCTTCGCAAACGCGCGATCAGATGGTCGAGAAGATTCTCGCGTTGGACTCCAGCACCCCCTATCTCTTCCTAGCCCCCATCATTCGAGGGCAAAAAGGGGAACATCGCGACCTCTTCGATGATTTGCGAAAACAGGGCTTCAACCGAGCGCGAATCGATGGGCGGGTCTACCCCCTCAGCGATGCCCCCTCCTTGGAACGGCAAATCAAACACAACATCGAGCTGATCGTCGATCGGATCACGCTCGACTCGGCAGGAAGGCAGCGGATCGCAGAAGCGGTCGACACGGCGCTGAAACTCGGAGAGGGGACTCTTCTCCTCGCTCCACTCTCCTCCAAAGATGCAAGCGCTTCGGAACTAGAAAGTGCACCTGAGAAAGATATCGTTTTCTCGAGCACTTACGCATGCCCCAAGTGCGGTGTCTCCTATCCTCCCCCCACCCCGCAATTGCTGAGCTTCAACTCCCCTCAAGGGGCCTGCCGAGGATGTGAAGGACTCGGGGAAGCCTTCACCTACGATATCAGTCTTCTCGTCAGCGACCCAGATAAGTCGATCAAAGGGGGAGCGATCGGCCTTGTCGGCAAACATGCGGATATGACCCGCTGGTATCGGCGATCTCTCTCGATGTTTTGCGCGACGATGGAGCAAATCCACGATTGGGAGAAGGAGACTCTCCTGAAAACTCCGTGGAATCTCCTCACCTCCGAACAGCAGAAGGCATTGCTTTACGGGGTGCAGAATATCTCGGTGAAGGTGAAGGGACGGGCCGTCCACGGTCAAGATTTTCGAGGGATCATCCCCGAGCTACTCGATACGTTCCGCGCGTCCAAACACCCCTTCATTCGAGCCCTTCACGAACGGCACATGAAAATCGGGGCGTGCCCGGTCTGCGACGGAAGCCGGTTGAACGAACAAGCGCGATCGATCCGGTTGCGATCCGATGCGCCCTCCTTTAAGAAATCTCCTTGGAAGTCGATCGGCGATGTCTCTCACCTGTCGATCGAACAGTGCGCTCGCTTCTTCGACAAACTCCATCTCGGAGAGGTGCAATGGCAGATCGGCGAGGAAGCGATCAAGGAGATTCGAGCAAGACTCCGGTTCCTCATCGATGTCGGCTTGGGTTACCTGTCGCTCGACCGAACCGCACCGACACTCTCCGGCGGGGAGTCGCAGCGGATACGGTTGGCAACGCAGATCGGGTCTGGATTGGTCGGTGTCCTCTATGTTCTCGACGAACCGAGCATCGGGCTCCACCCACGGGACAACGACCGCTTGCTAGCCTCTCTGCAACGGCTGCGCGATATTGGAAACACCCTCATCGTGGTGGAGCATGATGAAGATACGATGCGCATCGCCGACACGATCGTCGACTTCGGTCCAGGACCGGGTGTCCGTGGAGGAAAGCTGATTTCCTCGGGAAGTATGGAGGCGATCGCGTCCAATCCCGAAAGCATCACGGGTGGCTTTTTGAATCGAACGCGCAAGGTTCGCGTCCCCGAGAGCCGACGCCCGGGAAATGGCAAGTCGATCAAAATCCTCGGAGCAACCCACCACAATTTGAAGAATGTCGATGTGAACATTCCCCTCGGATGCTTCGTGGCGGTGACCGGGGTAAGCGGAAGTGGAAAGAGCTCCCTGATCACCGAGATACTCTCCCCCGCTATTCGAGGAGTCTTTCAACGAGGCGTGGAATTACCTGGAGCACATCGCGCAATCGAAGGAATCGACAACATCGATAAGATGATCGACATCGATCAGAGCCCTATCGGTCGAACACCGCGCAGCAATCCAGCAACCTACGTCAAACTCTTCGACGAAATCCGCGAACTCTTCGCGGAGCTCCCCGAATCGAAACGACGCGGCTTCAACGCAGGGACCTTTAGCTTCAACACCGAACAAGGACGATGCACCGCATGCGACGGGCATGGTTCGGTTCGATTGGATATGGAGTTCCTCGCCGACCTATGGGTTCCGTGCGCGGTTTGCGAAGGGAGACGTTACGCCCGTTCGACCTTGCAAGTCGAATACAAAGGGAAGTCGATCGCCGATTGCCTTCAGCTCGACGTGCAACAAGCGATGGAGCATTTCAGCGAGCTCCCCAAAATCGCCGACAAACTCGCGACTCTCAGCGGAGTCGGCTTGGACTACCTCAAAATAGGGCAGCCTTCCCCTACCCTCTCGGGAGGAGAAGCACAACGGATCAAGCTCTCGAGAGAGCTGAGCCGCCGCTCGACAGGCAAGACGGTCTACGTCCTTGATGAGCCCACCACCGGGCTTCATTTCTACGATATCGATCTCCTTCTAGGGGTGCTGCAGTCCCTCGTCGACAAAGGGAACACCGTCATCGTCGTCGAGCACAATCTCGACCTGATCCAAGCGGCCGACTGGGTGATCGATTTGGGCCCGGAAGGTGGCGAGGAGGGAGGCCGTATCGTTTGCGAAGGAACGCCCGAACAAGTCGCTGCACATGAGAGTTCTCATACCGGCAAGGCGCTCAAGAAGTACTTCGAGTCCCACCGCAAATCTCTTGCGACCAAAAAGAAGAAAACCACCACGAAGAAGAAGTCCAAAGTCGAAGAGCGATCGCCCGCTTTGGAAGACATTCAAATCACCGGCGCGCAGCAACACAACCTTAAAAAGGTCGATCTCACGATCCCTCGAAATCAAATGACCGTTTTCTGCGGTCAGAGTGGTAGTGGTAAAACCTCCATGGCGATGGATACCCTCTATGCCGAAGGACAGCGTCGCTTCGTCGAGAGCCTGAGTCCTTACGTTAGGCAGTTCGTAGGTCAAATGCCGAAAGCGGTGGTCGAACGGGTAGAAGGACTCAGCCCTAGCATCGCGATCGAGCAACGCAATCTTTCCCACACCCCGCGAAGCACGGTCGGTACGGTCACCGAAATCTACGACTATGTTCGCGTTCTGTTCGCTCGGCTTGGCCAGATGCACTGCACGCAGTGCGATGCCCCGGTGAGCACCCAGACCATCGATCAGATCATCGATCGCATACTTCAAGATGGAACCGAATTGGGAAGTGGACGAGGGTTGCTCCTCGCTCCGTTGACACCGAACGCTTCGCAAGATCAAGAAACCTTCCTCGCATCCTTAAAGCAACAAGGGTTTGTTCGCATTCGGCTCAATGGGCGAACGTACGAGATCGACTCGGTTCCGCCGATTCAACAAAAGACCAAGAACGAACTGCAACTGGTTGTCGATCGATTTCAATGGGACAAACTGGAACGAAAGAGGCTCACCGATAGCGTCGACACCGCGCTGGCGATGGGGAACGGAGTGCTGCAGATCGGGATCGTCGACGAATCCCGCTCGGAGGTCCATTGGGACGTGAAGACCTATTCGCTCCAGCTCGCGTGCAACCCGTGCGGTATCTCCTTTCAACCTCTCACTCCCCACAGTTTCTCCTTCAACTCTGCAGCGGGATGGTGTGAGAGTTGCGACGGGATCGGAGTCATGCCGGGAATCGATCCGAAGATCATCTTCGAGGAAGATCTCTCCCTCGCGGAGGGGAGTCTCAATCTCTGGCAACCTGAACAAAGCCCACTTTCGCGCGCGATGCTTCAAGCATTCTGCCGCGAGACCGGGCTTTCGATGGAGCGCAAACTCCGAGAGTTTTCCCCAGGGCAGCGAAGTGTGTTGCTCAAGGGTTTACCCGATCGGGAGATCGTCGTGACGCGGGGTGACTATGCGAAGGCTTGCGGGAGCGAGGCGCGTTCCCTTACCGAATCGACGGAGGTCTACATGACTTTCCGCTATCAAGGAGTTTACCCCTCCGTCGAAGCCGCTTCGGCAGTCCCATCCATCCGAAGCAAGGTGCAGAAGTATCGTAGTTCGGGTCCCTGCATCGATTGCGGGGGAGCGCGCGTTCGAGCGGAAGCGGCCCATGCCCGTTTTCGGGGCAAGACGATCGCTGAGATCGTGAAGACGCCGATCGGTGAATTGCAAGATCTGGTCGATGGCTGGACTCTTACGAAGCGTGAGACGAAGGTAGCGGGAGAACTGCTGCGCGAGATCAGCCATCGTTTGAAATTTCTCAACGAGGTCGGACTCGAGTATCTAACGCTCGATCGTGGAGCGAATACCCTCAGCGGTGGCGAGGCGCAACGCATTCGCCTGGCCAGTCAATTGGGGGCAGGTCTGAGCGGTGTGCTATACGTATTGGATGAACCGACGATCGGTTTGCATCCACGCGACAACGAACGGTTGATTCGCGCGATGAAATCGCTGCGAGATCTTGGAAATACGTTGGTGGTCGTGGAGCACGATCGAGAGGTTATCGCGAGCAGCGATCAGTTGCGAGATTTTGGTCCTGGCTCGGGCCCTCTTGGGGGAGAAATTGTTGCAGCGGGAACCCCCAAGCAAATTGCGAATAAAAAAGAATCGGTGACGGGACCGTTTCTCAACGGCAAACGAGAGATTCCGATGCCCGCGGAGAAGAGAATCGCGTTATCGGAGTTGGAGCCTTCGAAACCGAACAACTGGTCGCAGGTCACTCGGCATACCCAGGGATGGTTATCCCTATACGGTGCTCGCGCCAATACCTTGCGGAACATCGACATTCATATTCCGGTCGGTGCGTTGACAGCGGTGACCGGCCCGAGCGGGAGTGGGAAGAGTAGCCTTATCAACGGAACCCTCTTTCCACTCGTGGTAAAGGAGGTTCATCCCCTCTACTACCCCAACAATGTGGGTGACACGTATGATCGGTTTGAAGGAGCAAAACAGTTTCGGAAGGTTCTTCGAGTCGACCAATCTCCACTAGGAGTTTCTCCTTCTAGCAATCCGGCCACCTACACCGGCGCTTTCGACCACATAAGGTCCCTCTTCACGCAACTACCGGCGGCCAAAATGCGAGGCCTTTCCGCCGGTCACTTCAGCTTCAACGTACCGGGTGGGCGATGTGAAAAATGCGAGGGGCTTGGCCAACAAAGGATTCAAATGCACTTCCTCCCAGACGTTTGGATCGAATGCGAGGCTTGCAAGGGGAGACGCTACACCGGCGAGGTCTTGGAGGTGAAGTACCGAGGTTTTGCGATCGATCAGATCTTAACGATGTCGATCGGTGAAGCCTGCGAGTTGATGAGTGAGGTGCCGAAGATCCATGCGATCTTGAGCACCCTGTGCTCGATGGGGCTCGACTATCTCGCGTTGGGGCAAAGTGCACCGACCCTCAGCGGAGGTGAGGCCCAGCGAGTGAAGTTAGCGACCGAACTATGCCGCTCTTCCAACCAAGGTCAGGCTTTATTTTTGCTCGACGAGCCGACGACCGGTCTTCACTTCAACGACATCATCAAATTGATGGAGGTGCTTCAAGCGTTGGTCGATGCAAAGAATACCGTGGTGGTCATCGAGCACAATTTGGATGTGATCAAGTGTGCCGACTGGGTGATAGACCTTGGCCCGGAAGCGGGAGAGAAAGGTGGAGACCTCGTCTTTGCAGGTCCACCGGAGAAGCTAGTCGAGTACGCGGAGAAGTATCCCTATCTTCAATCCTCCGTTCCGACTCTCCGCGCCGCCGAACCGACTCCGGAAGTTTTCGTTTCTGGAAAACCCAAACGTGGACGCAAGAAGGATGTTGCTCCCCCGAAAGTTGTCGCCACACCAGCTGATACCGGGCTCCACCGCAGCTATACGGGGGAAGCGTTGCAGGCTTCGCTCAGAGCTCAGGCTTCAGGTTCCAGACTTCAGGCTAACCGCAGAGGACGCGGAGGGGCGCAGAGTTAAAACCGAGATAGCTAGATATCCGCTCCCCTCGCCCCGCTTCGGGGAGAGGGGCCGGGGGTGAGGGGTTGAAATGCTAAAAACAAGGGCCAACTGATGCTCTTTCTACTAATCGTACTCAGCGCAGCGGTACTCGTACTCGAATCTCGAGCACGAGTACGAGCACGAAAATAAGGGGGCAATGCGATGCTCTCGAACAAGCTTGCTCTAAGCCATTCGCTCAACACCATTTTCTTCTCTGCGTCCCCGCGCCTTCGCGACTCTGCGTTAATTGAGATTTGGAGGGACTCGCCGAGGTTCCTAGCACTCCTACCCCTCACCCCCGGCCCCTCTCCCCGAAACGGGGCGAGGGGAGCAGAACTCT
>CAYMXM010000219.1:0-7941 GCA_964394065.1 uncultured Pirellula sp.
CGTACCTCCAACTCAGGGCTGCCCAAGGCCCCACATGCAGCGAGAGCCTCTCGCACACAATCAATACGACTTTGCAAAAATTGCTTGCGTGTTCGTTTCTTTCCCCGTCAAGAAACACTTCCCGGTCTTCTCTGTCCTGTCGATCGGGAGGCAGCGGATCGTGACTTTGAGTTCGTTGAGGAGAGGCTGCACCTCTTCTTCGCTTGCGAACCAGCAACGTGCAAAACCACCAGAGGTGATCTTCGTCGTCTCATCGTCCCCTGCAAAGTACTCGCGGAAGGCCTTCTCGTTATCGATATCAACACTTCGATCGGTACGCATTTTGAGAGCGCGGTTGAAAAGATTTGTTTGAATCTCTTCGAGCAATTTCGCTATCGACCCAACGAGTTCATCTCGAGATAAACCATTCGATGCACCGGTGTCTCGTCGCGAAATAAACGCTCCACCCGCAGCGATATCCTTCGGCCCTACTTCAATCCGAATCGGGACTCCTCGCTTCACGTGATACCACTTCTTTTCTCCTCCGCGCAGATCGCGATCATCAATGTCGACGCGTACCTTCTCCTCACCGTATGTTTGAGCGCGGAGCTCTTCTCGGAGCGACTTGCAGTAGGCGAGGACTTCATCCCGTTGAGCAACATCGCGATAGATCGGCATGATCACGGCATGCGTGGGGGCCAAACGTGGTGGCAGGACAAGTCCGTCGTCATCTGAGTGGGTCATGATGAGTGCTCCGATCAACCGGGTCGAGACTCCCCACGAAGTGGTCCATGCGTAGGCGACCTCGCCGTTTTGATCCTGGAACTTGATCTCTTGCGCTTTCGAGAAGTTCTGACCTAAGAAGTGAGACGTCCCGGCTTGAAGGGCTTTGCCATCCTGCATCATGGCTTCGATCGAAAGAGTGCTTACCGCTCCGGGGAATCGCTCCCCTGCCGTTTTTTCCCCTTGGATCACCGGCATCGCCATGTAGTTTTCGGCAAAGTCAGCGTAAACGTCGAGCATCTTTCGTGTTTCTTCCATCGCTTCTTCGGAGGTTGCGTGAACGGTATGCCCCTCTTGCCAAAGGAACTCGGCGGTTCGGAGGAAGAGCCGGGTTCGCATCTCCCAACGAACGACGTTGGCCCATTGATTGATCAGAATCGGCAGGTCGCGATACGACTGCACCCATTTCGCATAGGTGGCACCGATGATCGTCTCACTCGTTGGACGTACGATCAAGGGTTCTTCCAAAGGTCCTGCAGGTTGCAGTCCACCTTTCCCATCGGGCTCCAAGCGATGGTGGGTGACAACCGCGCATTCCTTCGCGAAGCCTTCGACATGCTCCGCTTCTTTCTCCAAGTAACTCATGGGAATGAAGAGAGGGAAGTAAGCGTTTTGGTGCCCGGTCTCTTTGAACATCTTGTCGAGCGCGCGTTGCATATTTTCCCAGAGGGCGTACCCCCAAGGTTTTATCACCATGCAGCCTCGCACCGAGGAATTTTCCGCGAGATCCGCACCTCGAATGACCTGCTGATACCATTCGGGATAATCTTCGGCACGGGTGGGAGTGATTGCGGTTTTGGCTGCCATGGTTTTATTCGAGGGTTGCGATTCTTTGAGGACTGGGATCGACGGATCGAATGAACGTGCGATCGGAAACTGGGGAAAGTGTAACGGAATCCCATCCCTCTTCTAGTCGCTTTCGCCCGATACTGGATGGGCTTCGAATGTGCTATGATAGGGCCTGAGACTGATTTTCGCTCCGCTAATGAAACGAGACGTGCCAAATTGAATTCGCGGCATTCCCAAAGAGTTCAGATTCCGGTTCACGACGATTTAAGTCTGTCCGGAATTCTCGAAGTTCCCGGACGTGAACGTTTGGGAACGATTCTCTTTTCCCACTGCTTTACCTGTAGCAAAGATCTCAAAGCGATCGTTCGAATGAGTCGAGAACTCGCGTCGATGGGTTGGATCGTTCTTCGCTATGACTTTCGAGGAATTGGAGGGAGCGGTGGAGATTTCTCGAAATCCAACTTCAGCACGAACTGCGAAGATCTCGTCGCGGCGGCCCGATTCCTGGAGCGGGAATACGACGGTGCGGACTTTCTGTTGGGGTATAGCTTTGGTGGTGCCACCAGTCTGGCCTGCGCCCAAGAGATCCAGTCCGTTCTGGGGGTGGTCGCCCTTGCCACCCCGAGCGATACGCACCACCTAGCGAGTTTACTCGAAGCGATGGACCCGGCCATCATGCAGGATGGGGTTGGGCAAGTAACGATCGGAGGGAGTTCGTTCCGAGTCGAGCGTCAAATGCTCGACGATTTCCGAAGACACGATCTTCCGGGAATCGTCAATCGATTGGAAAAGCCGATGCTCGCCTTGCATTCCGTCGGGGATGAAACCGTCGCCTACGAGCATGCGTTGCACAATTGCGACTTCGCCAACGCCCGCCGCCACCCCGCGTCCCTCCGCTCCCTGATCACCCTCCCCGACTCCGGCCATCTCCTGACCGGTGAGGAAGATTGCAAATTCGTCGCAACTCATATCCACAACTGGTGCACGACAGTCGCAATGTTGGAAGCGGAGTGAAACCAACGCCATACGTGCGTGGCCCGGGCGTCTCGCCCGAAATTGCGCAAGCTCCTCCGGGCGAAACGCCCGGGCCACGATTAGGCAGGTCGCCGCAGAGCGCAACGCTGGTCTGTCAAAAAGTTGGTGTTGGCATCGTTTTTTGAGTGTCTGTTTTTATTCCTCTGGATGATCTTTCGTCCGACCGGGGACGAGCCCCGGTCGGACAAGAAGCGAATCAGAGAACGAAACTTGCGCAAGCCTAAATCCTCGCAATACCAACTTTTTAACAGCCCAGCGCAAGCCCTCCAGGCTAAGAGGACACGAAGAACCCATCTTATTTGCTGATCACCCAACCTAGCTTGCCGTGATAGGTCACGGAACTCGAGAGTGGGCAGGGAACTGGGGATTTGAGAACGTGGACGAACGCCTGAATCAGCGGAAAAAGGGATTTGGCACGTGAAGTGCGAACAAGATCGATGCACCGCGAGGTCGATAGGAACGAACGGAGTCGAGAGGGCGATGGCTTGCTTGGCTACGGCTCGTACCGCGTGAGGGACCTCTCCGTTCCTCGACTCCGGATGTCCGGTTTCTTGTTCGTCGCTTACTTCTACGTAGATATTGAACCTACCCTATGTCCGACAGCCTACTCCAACGAAGCGTTACTACGGCGGTCGCTCGCAACCTTGCGACGACGACGAAGACATCTCCCAAGATGATGTCGATCACCCCGCGATATCTTTTGCAATTGATACCGTGGGTCCAAGTCGATGGCGGAACCTATCGTGTCAATCGAACAAAGGTGGAGTTGGCAAAGGCGGATCGAATCGCTGTCGATTTGGTCGATGGGGTCCCCTCCTTTCCGCCGAATGCACTCCGCCGAGTCCCTCTCTTCTCCAAACTCCCGGATGCAATCCTAGAACGGATGACGCAGTACTTCCGCTCAGAACGAGTGGCGATCGGCAATAAACTCTTGGTCGAAGGTGAGGATCGGAGCAAATTCTTCATTATCGCCCAAGGTCAAGTCGAGGTTCTCAGCAAAGGAGTTCATGGAAGCGATCTCCGCGTGGCACTTCTCACCGAGGGAGAATTCTTTGGTGAGGCTGACTTGACCGAAGAGAGCCCGTCCGACGCGACGATCCGCACGATCACTCCCTGCATCCTTTTGACCCTTTCTCGCAAAGATCTCGAACTTCTCCTCAGTGAGAATCCAAACTTGGTGGCGGAGTTTCAAAAAGCGATCGATGAGCATCAGGAATTGCGATCGAGCGTAAACCGTTACGGCGAACGGAACATCGATCTCGTGTCAGGCTTTGCTGAGAACGTCGAAATCCCCGAAACATTTGTCGATTACTCTCCGAATCCTCGCGAGTATTCCCTCTCCGCGGTTCAGACGGTGGTGCGTGTTCATACGCGCGTGTCCGATCTCTACAACGGACCTTTCAATCAGCTCGAAGAGCAAATGCGATTGACGATCGAAGGAATCAAGGAGCGTCAAGAATGGGAGTTGATCAATAGCAAAAAGTTTGGGCTCCTCCATTCGGCGGACCCCGCTATGCGCATCAGTCCGCGCTACGGAGCACCTACGCCAGACGACTTGGATGAATTGATTGCGCTCGTTTGGAAGAAGCCAGCGTTCTTCATCGCACACCCCAAAGCGATCGCCGCCTTTCTTCGTGAATGCACTTGGCGAGGCGTTCCCCCCGTAACG
The DNA here is from genome assembly GCA_964394065.1 of uncultured Pirellula sp. Taxonomy (GTDB): domain Bacteria; phylum Planctomycetota; class Planctomycetia; order Pirellulales; family Pirellulaceae; genus JBKCUI01. The sequence goes on from CAYMXM010000219.1 coordinate 4,256, forward strand.
GTCAGCGTCTTCGGATTTCCTATGATCTCCTGGCGAGGGATTCCGATCGTTCCCTGCGATAAGTTGGAGGTCACGAACCGCTATCCATCGCGTCAAGTATCGGGGACAACCAATATTCTCCTGGTTCGCGTTGGGGAGGAGGATCAAGGAGTCGTCGGGCTTCATCAGTCGGGAATCGAAGGGGAGATCGCACCAAGTCTATCCGCTCGTTTGATGGGGCTCGATAGTTTAGGGGTTAGCTCCTATCTCTTGACCCTCTATTTCTCTGCAGCAGTTCTCACAGATGATGCGGTCGGCGTCTTGGAGAACGTCGAGGTTGGATACTACCACGACTATCTTCAGCGAGTTCCCAAATCGTTCGATAACGGATCGGGGATATAAACAGATATGGAACTCCCCAACAACCTAGCGTTCCCCGAGTTGCCGGTGAATCCATCGGCGTTGCCACCAGACCTTCCTCCTTCGGTGCAATCGACCAGCAGCGAATCGATCTCACGACGATTGCTTGAGAGGATTTTTAATGCCCCCCCTAAAGCCTCTAGTATGCCTAGTGGCGACTACCATAAAGCGTTTCATGCTTTAGAGCCCCAATCGCACCCAGAGTTGGAGCGACGAGTTGCCGACTATTCGCCCGACTACTCACCCGATGGCCGGTTGGGCACGGAGGTACATTCGCACCCCTCCCTTCAGGATTCCCCTCAGGTCATACCGCATCCGGTTTTGAATGCGATCGAGCGAAGAGGTTCGGGACATCATTCGAGCGAAGCTCTAGATCAAAGCCTTCGAGGAGCCGTTCTCTCGTTGCAATCGCAAACGCTTGAGGCGTACCAAGCGCGACTAAACAAAAGCGAGATGGAGGTAGGAGATGCCGCGAAGCTTCGCAAATCCTCCAATAACCATCGCGCTGTCTCTTACGCATCGGGAGAAAGGGGACGGAGCCCCGAGGGGAGCAATCTGAGGCGGGACGGGCGTAATCTTGCTGGAGGGAGCAGCAAGCGAGGGCTGGACGTGCGATCGATCCGGGCCGACTTCCCGGCTCTCCATCAGGAGATCCATGGGCACCCGTTGGTTTGGTTCGATAATGGCGCGACGACGCATAAACCGTTTTCGGTGATCGAAGCGATGTCGCAGTTTTATGCCTGTGACTACTCGAACATACATCGCGCTGCGCACTCCCTCGCTGCTAGGGCCACCGACCATTACGAAAACGCGAGAGAAACGGTACGTGAATTCATTCACGCCGATTCATCCCAAGATATCGTCTTCGTGCGCGGAACGACCGAGGGGATCAACTTTATTGCGCATACTTGCAAATCGTTCTTGGGAGAGGGGGACGAGATTCTTCTTACCGAGATGGAGCATCATGCCAATATCGTTCCATGGCAAATGGTCGCTGATGAGAAGCGAGCGAAGATCCGTGTCATCCCGTTTGACGATCGAGGGGAAATCCTCATGGAGGAGTACAAACGGCTTCTTTCACCTCGGACCAAGATCGTGAGTGTCACCCATGCATCGAATACTCTGGGGACGATTCTGCCAGTTGAGGAGATGGGGGTGATGGCTCATCGTCGAGGAGCTCGATTCATCGTCGATGGAGCCCAATCGATCGCCCACTTGCCAGTCGATGTTCAAAAGATCGGATGTGACTTCTTCGTTTTCTCCGGGCATAAAGTGTTCGCTCCGACCGGAATCGGCGCGGTCTATGTTCACCCGGAATTGCAGGATCTGCTTCCTCCTTGGCAAGGCGGGGGGAACATGATCCATCGTGTTTCGTTTGACGGAACCACTTTTTCAGATCCTCCTGCGAAGTTTGAGGCAGGAACGCCGAGCATCGGGGATGCCGTGGGATTGGGAGCCGCTCTCCGATACTTGCAACAGTTCGATCCTATTTCTTTGTTGCAGCATGAGCATGCACTGACCGAGCATGCGACGAAGGCATTGGAGGGGATTCCCGGGGTGCGAACGATCGGGCATGCAAAAGGGAAGGTAGGAGTGGTCTCGTTCGTTCTTGATGGGTTTACGACCGAACAAGTCGGAAAAGAGCTAGATCGCTTCGGCATCGCCGTTCGGACAGGGCATCACTGCGCACAACCATCGCTTCGCCATTTCGGTTTAGAGTCGACGGTTCGCCCCTCGTTTGCCCTCTACAACACGCATGAAGAAATCGATCGCATGGTTGCCGTCATTCACAAACTGGCCCGCAGAGTTAGATAGCGATCAGCTGCCAAAACAGAGTTGCTCCGCGTTTATATCTTCGCTCCCCTCGCCCCTTTTAGGGGAGAGGGGCCGGAGGTGAAGGGTAGAAATGTTAGTAACAAAACTGAGTTTGAGTAGTCGTAGGGTGTGTGAAGTGGTCGCCGTTTCCATCTCAGATCCAGATCGCACACCAACCATCTCTCCTATCGCAATCACCTTCGCACCCAAGGCGACCACGGAACACACCAGGTTTTGGCCAGGGCACTTCCTAAATCCCAAAGCCTTTTAACGAATTCACGATTTTTCCTATCCACTCTATCAGGAGTTCGCATTGATGACTCGCGCACAAACTTACCCAAACATAGCGCAAGCTGTTGGGAATACCCCACTGGTTCGCATTCAGCATTTAGCCCCTGAGGGGGGAGCGACCATCTACGCCAAGTGCGAATTCTTCAATCCGATGAGCAGTGTGAAAGATCGAATCGCAAGATCGATGATCGAGCAAGCAGAAGCATCGGGGCGACTCACCCCCGACACCCACATTATCGAACCTACCAGTGGAAACACAGGGATCGCCCTTGCTTTCATCGCAGCAGCGAAGGGGTATCGACTGACATTGACGATGCCCGAATCGATGTCGGTCGAGCGGAGGGCTCTTCTAAGAGCGTTCGGCGCGAACCTAGTTCTCACCCCCGCGGCAGAAGGAATGCGCGGAGCGATCTCTCGTGCCGAGGATTTGCTCCTCAAAGATTCGAATGGGTGGATGCCTCAGCAGTTTGAAAACCCCGCGAACCCATTGTCGCATGAACAAACCACTGGACCTGAGATCTGGGAAGACACCCATGGAGACATCGACGCCATCGTTGCTGGCGTAGGGACCGGAGGAACGATTACCGGAGTCGCTCGTTACATCAAGGAACGGAATCCAAACTTTCAAGCGATCGCGGTCGAGCCGAGCACCTCTCCCGTACTGAGTGGCGGAGTAGCTGGGAGGCATCGCATTCAAGGAATCGGGGCTGGATTCGTTCCAAAAAATCTTGACCGATCGATCATCGATGATGTTGTGGCGGTCGATGATGAAGTTGCCTTCGCCTGGGGGCAACGGTTAGCACAAGAAGAAGGGATACTCGCAGGGATCAGCAGCGGAGCGAACATCTGGGCAGCGGTCCAAGTTGCCCAACGCCCCGAGTTCCGTGGGAAGAAGATCGTAACCGTGATGTGTTCACTCGGCGAGCGCTACCTTTCCACTCCCCTTTTCGCTCCGTTTGTAACTTAGAAGCTGTTTCACCAAAGCGACCTCGCAACACACCATGCTCAGCCTAGCGTAGTCTCCTGCTGAACAGAAGTTAACGCGGAGACGCAGGGGCGCGGAGATAAATATTATGAGGGGCTGGTGAGGGCCTGACGCATCGGCGCGAATATAAAGTGTTTGGGTAGTTTGGCCGACGCGTAAACGAGGCCCGAAAATCACAACCCGTGGCGTAAGCGAG
>CAYMXM010000220.1:0-7922 GCA_964394065.1 uncultured Pirellula sp.
TCGGATCGCTAATTACCTTCCTAAATTGTCAATTTACAACTTCGTACGCCCCCCTCATCCCCAACCCTTCTCCCCCAAAGGGGGCGAAGGGTTGGGGATAGCTTATGGTTAATCTCTTCCTAAAGTCTAAAGCCCAAAGTCCAAAGCCTTATAACGAAGGTACCGAATCCATGGACCGATATGTCGATATTGAGTTCGATTGCTTGCCCCTCCGGAGTGTCACCCGGCTTGATCCACCGCTGGATGCTTCCCCCGTGTTGGAGGCCAAGTTCCTGCGGATCAAAACTGCGATCGAAGAGCATGGCACGCACAATACGTACTATCTACACAATGCCAAGTGTCGGTTCTTCGTAACCAACGATCCCGATCGAGGGATGATTGCGTTCGTCTTTGAAGGGGTCTTGTTTACCGACGATCAAGATGAGTTCTCAAAGCATGCCGAACTGAACGTGACGCTCGATCGGGAGACCTGTCCTTGGTTGGAGCAGCATGTCGTGAACTGGTTTAGTGAAAGTGTCAAACATGCCGTGATGGTCGAGTTCAATCGTTTCATCGGCGCAGGGGATTCGAATCAAACTCGCAAGCGTATCCAAGAGCTAGAAAAAACCCTCGAAGAGTCTGGGGGTTACCTCGGCATGCACTTGTAGATCGGCGATTGGCCAATCAAATCGCCGAGGACTTCAAAGTAACGCGGAAATGTTTTGGTAGTGCAGCGAGGATCGAGGATTTCTATCCCGGGAACTTTGAGGGCCAGCAGCCCGAAACTCATCGCCATGCGATGGTCGTGATAGGTTTTCAGGACCGCACTCTGAAGAGGAGCTGGCGTGATCGTCAATCCATCCTCATGCTCCTCGACGGTCCCACCTACCCTCCGAAGCTCGGTTGCAAGATCCCCGATCCGATCGGTCTCTTTGTGCCGGTTGTGGGCAACACCACGTATCCTGGTAGGGCCGTTCGCAAACAATGCGATCGGAGCCAACGTCTGGACCGTATCGCTGATGTGGTTCATGTCGATATCGATCCCTTGCAGATCCCCACCCGTCACCTCGATGAAGTTCGGTCCATAGTTCGCTTGGCATCCCATCTTCACCAGGACATCGACGAGTCCCACATCCCCCTGCAACGCATCGCGGGTCAAACCTTCGACCCGGACCGTTCCACCGGTGATCGCCGCAGCGCCCCAGAAATAGCTTGCAGCCGACGCATCGGGTTCGATCCCGTATTCGCATCCTCGATAGAACTTCGGTGCATCGATTTGATAATATGAACTCCCGTTCGAAATAGTTTCCACTCCGAACGATCGCATGACGGCGGCCGTCATATCGACATAGGGTTTGGAAACCAATTCTCCTTGGACTTGGATCGTGATGGGAGCGTTCGCATAGGGGGCAGCCATCATCATTCCGCTCAGGAACTGACTGGAGACGTTCCCGGCGACCTCTGCGATTCCACCTCGCAATCCATTGCCACGGACGCGCACAGGAGGGCAGTTTGGATCGACTTCGTTTTCGCTCGATACGTTGGCTCCTAGGGAACGAAGGCCATCGATCAAATCGGCGATCGGACGTTGCCGCATGCGTGGGACCCCGTCGAGTCGGTAGTCTCCGTGTGTTGCTGCGAGTGCAGCTGTGAGAAATCGAATCGAGGTTCCGCTGTTGGCTATATAGAGATCGCCACGGCGGATGGGAGGTTGTCCGCCGCACCCGACGATTCGCAAGGTCTCTTCCTCAAGGTTCCAATCGATCGCGATCCCCAAGGCACGCCAGGCTTCCACCATCACCTCGGTGTCTTCGCTTTCCAAGACTCCGGTGAGAAAGGACTCCCCCTGTGCCATTGCAGCGCAGATCAAGGCTCGGTTCGTGATGCTCTTGGACCCAGGGACTCGAACCGTTCCGGAAATCGGGCCGGCTACTGGGGTTAAAGATACAGAAGCAGGATTGTTGGCTTGCGAGGCTAGTTTTTGGGAATTCACGTCACGCATCTTCGGTAGATCAGTCGAACACGATAGGAGGGGGGAGGCTATTCTACCGCTCATCGTCCAAAGCGTAAGCGAGGCCCGAAAATCACAACCCGTGGCGTAAGCGAGGGACAGCGCTGGCAACTAGGCATCCTGTCCAAGGTCTCACAGCACGCCCTTCGTGCCTCAGGGGCGTGCCACCTGGCGCCTAAGATATTCTCGACAAGGGCTAAGTGCACACGCGACGCTATCCCTCGCTAACGCCACGGGTTGTGATTGGGGGGACGCTTCGCGTCCGCCCCTTAGTAGAAGTAGGGTGTGTGAAGTGGCCGCCGTTTCCAGCTCAGATCGAGATGGCGAGTCAATCCTCGTTTCTATTGCAAACACCTTCGCCCCGCAAGCGGCCACGGAACACACCGGAAGTGTAGTTTGCGGATTACACTTGGCCAATGTTACTAGCACTTCAACCCCCCACCCCCAGCCCCTCTCCTCTAAAAGGGGCGAGGGGAGCGGAGATCTAAAAGCGCGGTGCATGCTACGGCGCCAAAGCGGTGTCCGACGGGGCCAAGCCCCGATCGGACGAAAGCGATTCCTTTCGGAAAAATGCTTCTCAACATTACCCGCTCCCTCGGATCGTTTCCTTTTGCTCTCCGCTCTGTTAAACTTGATAAGACGTTTCCCATCTTCCTCGAACGCGATTGCGACATGTATTTCCGACTGGCCAAGCGACTTTTGTTCGAGACCGACAAGCGGCTTCTTTGGAAGCTCGCTTATCTGGCCGGATGGCGTGGGTTGCGGAGCGTTCAAAAACATAAGAGCCGGCTCCGGCGCGGCAAGTTCTTCCCACCTTTCCTCTACATTTCGATCATCAACAGTTGCAATCTCCGTTGCCAAGGGTGCTGGGTCGACGTCGCGGGAAAGCAGACGAAGATCGAACTGGAGTCGATGAACCGTACCCTCACCGAAGCGAAACGGATGGGGAATGCGTTCTTCGGTATCCTGGGGGGAGAGCCCTTCATGCACAAGGATCTACTCGAGATTCTAGAAGCCCATCCCGATGCCTACTTTCAAGTTTTCACCAACGGGCACTTCATCACCGACGAGGTCGCGAAGAGGCTTCGCAAAATGGGGAATGTCACTCCCCTGATCTCCGTGGAGGGTTCCGAGATCGTCAGCGATCAACGACGGGGCCGGGACGGAGTTTGGAGCCGAACGATGACGGGGCTCCAAAATTGCTTGAACAACAAAGTGATGACAGGGGTTTGTACGAGCGTTTGCAAGACGAACATCGACGACCTCCTCAACGATCGCTGGGTCGATCGCCTCATCTCGATGGGGGTGATGTATTGCTGGTTTCACGTCTACCGTGTCGTCGGACCGGAAAGCTCTCCCGAACTGGCCTTAAACACCGAGGAGCTGAGGCGGGTTCGAGAGTTCGTGGTCAATACGCGGGTCCGAAAGCCGATCATCGTGATCGATGCATATCACGATGGGGCGGGGAAGGCCCTTTGCCCTGCGGTGACCGGCTTCACTCACCACGTCGGTCCTGGAGGGGATATCGAGCCCTGTCCGATCATCCAAGTCGCCAAAGAGAGTATCTACGACGAACGTCCCCTTGAAGAAGTTTTTCAGTCGAGTGAATTCCTTCGAGACTTTCGTGAAACCGTGGCGCAGCACACCCGCGGTTGTGTGGTCCTCGAACGCCCCGATCTCTTGTTATCCCTGGCAAAACGGCATGGTGCGAAAGACTCCACGCTCCGTCAAACCGCTCTGGAAGAGCTCGCGGCGACGACTCCGCGGCGAAGCCAATACGTTCCGGGAATCGAAATTCCGGAGCGTTCCTGGGCCTACCGTCTAGCAAAATGGTACGCTTTTCATGATTATGGTGCGTATCAACGAAACTTCCGCTCCGATTCTTGGGTCGATCCCGAATCGGGCTCCCCCGTCGTTCACTCCATTTCCCCTTCCTTAAAAACTCCTTCCTAGAAAAGACCTATGAGAGTATTTCGAACTGGTTCGGTTAAGAAGAATGTTTCTATGCTCCTCGGAGCGGCTGTCCTATCTTCCTTCTCGATGGCATGGGCTGAAGATGTCCAATTGTTCAACGGCAAGGATTTCAGCAATTGGCACGGTCGCCCAACCGTCGATCCCGCAAAGTACGATTCTCAACCGGAGGATGTGCGTGCCAAGTGGAACGATGAAATCAAAACCCACTGGTCGATCGATGGAGCAGAAATCGTCAACGACGGAAAAGGTGCGTTCCTAACCACCAACGAAGATTACGCTGACTTCGATTTCTCCTTCGACTACAAGATCGTCGCCGATTGCGATTCCGGAATCTACCTTCGAGGTATTCCCCAAGTCCAAATCTGGGATCCCAATTCCGAAGCGAGCAAGAAGCACGGAGCGGAAAAAGGTAGCGGCGGACTCTGGAACAACCCGCCGGGATGGCCTGGCAAAGATCCCTTGGTCAAGGCGGATAACCCAGTCGGTGAATGGAACACGATGAAGGTCCGGTTGATCGGCGAACGATGCTCCGTTTGGCTGAACGATAAACTTGTGGTCGATGATGTTCGTTTGCATAACTACTTCAACAAAGGGGAACCACTCCCCAAGTCAGGTCCTATTCAATTGCAAACCCACGGGGCCGAGATTCGTTTCCGTAACTTGAAGCTCGTGACCCACGACGCCGAAGCTGCGAACAAACTCTTAACCGAAGCGGAGAACAAGGCTGCTGGGGACAAGAAGTTCGCCTCCCTCTTCAACGGTAAAGACCTTGAGGGTTGGGAAGGTGCGGTCAACGACTACACCGTTGTCGATGGAGCAATCCAATGCAAGAAGGGCAAAGGTGGAAACCTGTACAGCTCCAAGGACTATGCAAACTTCATCGCGCGGGTCGATTTCCAGCTTCCACCTGCCGGAAACAATGGACTCGCGATTCGTTTCCCAGTCACCGATGGGAAGGCTGCAACCGGCAACCCTGCTTACAGCGGTATGACCGAGCTGCAAGTCCTCGATGATGGGCATGAGAAGTATAAGAACCTCGACCCACGACAATCCCACGGTAGCGCTTATGGGATGGCAGCTGCGAAGCGTGGTTATCTGCGTCCGACCGGGGAATGGAATCATCAAGTCGTAAGAGTCGAAGGTTCGAAGATCACCGTGGAACTCAACGGGACAACGATCCTCGATGCCGACCTGAGCGAGGTGAAGGAGTTCATGGCGAACTCGCCACACCCAGGGAAAGACAACAAGACCGGTCGCTTCGGTTTCGCCGGCCACAACGACGAAGTCCGATTCCGCAACGTCGAGATCCAAACGATCGACTAGTCGCGACATCATGTAGAACGGAATTCATTCCGTTAAACAACGCTTCCAATCAACGTCGCCGTCAGCGCCGTGAACCGGCCTCCCATTCAGGGCCAATCAAGCCCCCGACAAGCAGTGAATGGCTGCTGAGAATTTAACCGCAGAGAACGCGGGGGAGCGCTGAGGGGACGGGGATGAACCACGAATCGAACGAATCTTACGAATAGTAACAATAGGGCTCGCGCCGCACCGCTACTAGTGAAACGGTCGAATAGAAAAGGTATTTGGTCGCGTAAGCGAGCGAAATCCCAACCCGTGGCGGAAGCGAGGGACAGCACTGAAAACCAGGTATCCATCTAAGGTCTCACTGCACGCCCTTCGTGCCTCAGACGCGTGCCCCGGCGCCCGAAATATTCCCGACAAGGGCTACGTGCACTCGCGGCGCTATCCCTCGCTAACGCGTCGGGTTGTGATGGGGGACGCTTCGTGTCCTCCCTTAATTCGTAAGATTCGTCCGATTCGTGGTTCATCCCCCGGCTCGTTGTATTTCGCCCCCACTTTCAAACTTCAAACTTCAAACTTCAAACTTCCCACTTCAACCGTGTTTTCATCTACCCTCCCTCTTCGCCCCTTCACCATTCTCGCGTCGCTCCCCCTCGCTTGCGGTTTCCTCCTTCCACTAGCGATCAGCCCCGTCGCGATCAGCTCCGAGCGAGACCATGTTCTCCCCGTGGAAAATGCGGAAGCAACCGCCGAAGGAGAGATGAAACCTTATGTGGAGTTGTTGGAACATACCAACGCGAAGATCGAGATGATCCCCATTCGAGGGGGAACATTCACGATGGGGAGTTCCGAGGGGGAAGTTGGGCATCGTCCCGACGAAGCTCCTCAGCGCGAAGTGGAGATATCTCCCTTTTGGATGGGGAAGTATGAGCTCACTTGGGACGCTTACGATATCTGGATGTCCGATCTCGACCTCTTCGCTCGGGAAGTAAACGGTCTTACCGAGACGACGCGCGATAGGCTCGCCGATGTTTATCAAAAAAGCCAACCCACCAAGCCCTACTGCGACATGTCGTTCGGCATGGGGAAACGTGGTTATCCCGCAATCTGCATGACCCAACACGCAGCTAGAACTTATTGCAAATGGCTCTCAGCCAAAACCGGACGCTACTACCGATTGCCGACCGAAGCGGAATGGGAATATGCTTGCCGTGCAGGGACGACGACGGCTTACTCCTTCGGCGACGATCCAGAGCTGCTCGACGAGTATGCATGGTTCGGAGACAACTCCGACGAGAAGTATCAAAAGGTTGGGAAGAAAAAGCCGAATCCTTGGGGGCTGTACGATATGCATGGCAATGTTGCCGAATGGGTTCTCGATGAGCATCAGCCGGACGGGTTCTTGCTCGACAAACTCGGCAAGAAAAATCCCCTCCTTGTCCCGATGGAGTTGTATCCACGGGTGGTTCGAGGAGGTGGTTGGAACCAATCGGCAGAGGATCTTCGAAGCGCCGCGAAAGAGGGTTCGACGGAAGATTGGATCGCGCAAGACCCCCAGTTCCCCGTCAGCATTTGGTATTTAACCGACGCCCTCCACGTCGGCTTCCGAGTCGTTCGACCTCTCGAAGAACCGACGCAAGAAGAAAAGGACAAGCACTGGGAATACTCCGAACCAATCCAAAAAGAACGCCCTGTACCGCTAGAGCGGTAGTTGTGGTTTGGGCGTAGAGTGACCTGACGCATCGGTGTTAAGGGGCCGGACGCGAAGCGTCCCACCCATCACAACCCGACGCGTTAGCGAGGGATAGCGTTGCGAGTGCACGTAGCCCTTGTCAGGAATATCTCAGGCGCCAGGTGGCACGCCTCTGAGGTACGAAGGGCGTGCGGTGATACCCTGGATGGGATGCCTGGTTGCCAGCGCTGTCCCTCGCTTACGCCACGGGTTGTGATTTTCGTTCGCTTACGCGACAAAATATCTTTTCTATTCATCCGTTTCGCTAGTAACGGTGCGGCGCGAGCCCTTTCGTTACTATTCGTAAGATTCGTCCGATTCGTGGTTCAATCCCCATCCCCTCTGCGCTCCCCCGCGTTCTCTGCGGTTAAATTCTCTGCAGCCACTCGCTGCTTGTCGGGGGCTTGAAGTGCCATGAATGAAAGACCGGCTCACAGCGCTGACGGCGGCGTTGATTGGAAGCGTTGTTTAACGGAATGAATTCCGTTCTACGTGGTTTGTAATTGTTGCAATGCCAGCATTGCAATTTTTACAAAGCAGACCGTCCAATTTTCCCACGCTACAGATCTGAGCGCGAAAATAGGTAGTTTGGGATGAACGCGAAAGAATTTCCGTTTCGGGAAGACGCAGAAAAGATCGTTTTCAGATTTTCCACCACTCTTGGCACGGCACCTGCATTGGTTCGTAGTCAGAGCAGTTGCTCGAAGGGATCTCGGCGGATCCGAGATGCGATCTGGTAGAGAAGAGTTGAGCTCGACCAGATTCCTGAACATGGAGGTACCGTGATCTTAGCGGCGTCAACGTTCGAAACATTCGAACAAAACTGACAGACCTTTTCCTAGGTTAGGCCCACCTTTCACGGTTAGAAAGGGCCTGCCTCGGGTGTCTAACGACAGTCGGGGCAGGCCCTTTTTCTTTTGC
>CAYMXM010000221.1:0-7905 GCA_964394065.1 uncultured Pirellula sp.
GCGCGACGCGTGCCAAGACTAAAAACACGGAAGTTATTTCGGGACAGTTCCTAAATAAAATTGGGGTTCCAGAAAATGCTTAGGTGAGCGGCAGATGAAAATATACCATTAACCTTATCGCCACCTCTGGGGAGGGTTACGCTGGTAGCACTTCGAAATTTTTAGTTGGAAAGGGATGTGATGAGCTGTTTCAGATGGGGGCTTTGCGCAGTCGGCTTGGTGTGGGTCGTGATGACTACGCCCCTCTTCGCAGGTAATTTCACCTCGGGTTCGGAGTCGGCCGTAAAGTTCGGCGTCCATGAAATTCTCCTTACCGGTGATGACACACTGTCAAATCCATTCGACACGATTGTCACCGTTCAATTCACCCCACCTTCCGGTGCCGAGCAAGCCAAATCGGTATGGGCGTTCTACGATGGTAAAAACTCCTGGCGTGCACGCGTGTTTGTCAGTGAAACGGGTGAGTGGAAATGGTCCACTTCCTGTAACACGGATGCGAAGTTGCACGACAACACGGGAATATTCCATGCCACAGATTCCAAACTACCAGGTCGAATACTGGTTCACCCAAAGAACCCTCGGCAGTGGATGAACGAAGATGGGAGATGGTTCCTCAACCTCAGCGATACCGCCTACTTCCTCCTCTGCCGACAGGACGGTGAAGGGGATCCCGTTTCCGATGAACAGGCTCGTCGCTACGTGCAAGACGATGTTGCGCAAGGTATCACCTCGCTCCGGTGTTTTCTTGCGAGCCGTGAAGGTGGCTTTGAAGAAACCCCCGCGCAGTGGCGCCAGTGGTTCTTCCATGCTGACGGTGATTTCGACCAGTTCCGGCTCGATAACTTCCAATCTGCCGACCGCCGACTGCGCATGCTCCTCGACGAATTCCCGGACCTAGCCGTTCAGCTCATCATGTTCCCCCTTGAACGTTACGCAGGTGACGATCGCTTTTGGACTGCACTCAAGCCCGAGCAGCGCGAACGCCTATTGCGCCAACTCGTCGCGAGATACGCTGCTTATCCACAATTGCTGTGGCTGACGACCAACGACGCTCACTACGGACCCAAGTTTCCCAACAGCAACGCGATGGTCCGCGAGGTGGGAGCATTTCTGATGAAGCATGACCCGTGGCAGCACCCGCGTTCGGCGGGTCACGCGCGAACGCTTCCATTTTTCTTCAGTGAAGAGGACTGGGTGACCTACATCCACATCGAACACAAGCACGACTTGGGAGCCCTGCAATACGGTCAGTACCACAAGCTGGCTAAGCCTGTGTTTCTCGGTGAAGATCGCTATGAACAAGATCGAGGCCCCCAACTCGACCCGACGCATATGCGGTATTGGCAGCGACGACTCTTCTGGGCATGGCTCCTCTCCGGCGGTTCGGCGAACTACGGCGGCCGCTGGTGGGCCATTCAGCCCTACTCGGAGATCGGGACGAAGGAGGTCACCTTCAAGAACCGTCCGAATATCCTCTACCGGACACCTCTCACCGGCTTGGATTCGGTGAAGTTTATTCGCGACTACTTCGAGACTCGCAAAATCGAACTCTCCGATTTCGAGCCGGACCATGCGCTTGTGAGGGACGGGGCCGAAGAAGTTCGCGCGCCGAAGCTGATGCGGCGAGATAGGGACGAGTTTCTGGTGTACCACCCAAATTCTGCCGAAGACGAACAGCACGCGAAGCCAGACGAAACCAGAAAGGCTCGGTTCAAGCTCGATTTGACCGGAGCTAAAGGCACATTCACGGTTGAATGGTTTCGCGCCGAAGACGGCGCCGTGCACGACGACGCCCACCTCACCGGCGGCGCAGTCGTAGAACTAGTCGCCCCTTGGACCGGCTACGATGTGATCCTACGGCTCAGAAAACAAAAATGACAAGCCCCACGCGCATGCGAGCCCCGAAATCACAACCTGTGGGGTAGGCGACGGACAGCACTGGCAACCATGCCTCCAATCCAAGAGATCACAGCACGCCCTTCGTGCCTCAGGGACGTGCCACCCGACGTTTGATATTCCCGGCAAGGGCCAACGTTCACTCGCGACGCTATCCCTCGCTAACGCTTCGGGTTGGGATTGGGGGGACGCTTCGCGTCCTCCCTCTTACCACTGATGCGCCAGGCCGCCCCTATCTAAGATCTGCGAAAATCGGCGCAATCTGCGGATGATTTCTGAACCATCCGCGGATTACTCTCATTCCCTATTGACTTTTATGACGTGACGTCAAAAAATGACGTCATGGTCGAACTTTCAAGAAAACAACGTGAAATCGAGCGGAGAACCTTGGAAATCCTTCGGGTCTCCAGGCCGATTCTCCTTCAAGAAGGGTTTCAAGCCCTGAGCATGGACCGGGTCGCTTCCCAGATGGAGTACGCAAAGGGGACGATCTACAACCACTTCCCGAACAAGGAAGAAATCGTGGTCGCTCTCGCCGTCCAGGCGATGGAACTCCGTCTCGAACTTTTTAAGCGAGGGGCGAGCGTCGAGGGCCCAAGCCGTGTTCGCCTCATGGGGATCGGGGCCGCATGCGAGTTCTTCACCAAGTCGTGCATGGACGATTTTCTCGTTGAACAATGGGTGCGAAACAACAACATCTGGGATAAAACCTCCGAGCAACGCCAAGCGCTCATTCGGGAATGTGAAGGGCATTGCATGGGAATCGCTTCCTCGGTGGTCGCCGATGGGATTCAGCGGGGAGAACTCATCATCCCGCCACCCCTCTCCCCTCAAGAGTTCGTCTTCGGATTCTGGGCTTTGGTTTTTGGAAGCCAACTTCTAACCCATTCCAGCCCTTCCTTAGCATCGATCGTGATCCTCGATCCTTTCAACTCGATTCGCGTCCACTCCATGACCCTTCTCAACGGATTCGATTGGCAACCGTTGATGAGCTGGGAGACTTACCAGTCAACGATGGAGCAACTTGTAGAAACGCTAACGCCCCAGTTTCAGTCAATCCAAGCCGAGAGACAAAAAGGGCTGTCATGAAGTTTCCCAAAAAACGTGTACTAGCGATCGCATTGGGCATCGCGGTCTTTGGAGTCGGTGGGACTTTTGCCTATCAGCACTTAGGACATGGTGAACATCGGGTTCCTGCGAAGTTTGAAAACTCCTTAGCGATCAATGGAACCGAACTGGTGGTTCGGGCTCATCGCGTGGGAGCCGACTCGGCCAGCGATTCCGAGTCCTCTTTCACGGGCACCCTTCAGCCACGTTACCAACCTCCGATCGGATTCCGTGTCGCGGGCAAGATTGCATCGCGACATGTCGAAGTCGGCGCACGGGTGAAGAAAGGGGAGTTGCTCTTCAGTCTGGACCCTCTCGACTACGACTTGAACCTTCGCGTTGCTGAAGCCGATCACGCTTCAGCTCAATCGATGGTAACGCAAGCGTCAGCGGATGAAGAACGATTGCGACAACTGCGGCTCTCCAATTCGGTCAGCGCCTCGGACTACGACGCCGCCTTAGCCAATCGAGATGTCGCGCAAGCTCGACTCGAATCGGCCAAGAAACGTTTGGAACTCGCGCACAATCAGCGTCAATACTGCGAACTGAGAGCCGACAGCGATGGATTGATCACTGCGATCTACGGAGAGGCGGGGCAAGTCGTCAACGTAGGGCAAACGGTCCTCCAATTGATGCAGGGGAACGAACTGGAAGCGGTCATCAGTATCCCCGAGCACCGGGTTGCAGATGTTCGATCATGCCATCCCCAAATCTCCTTTTGGTCGCACCCCAACCGACGCTTCTCTGCGGAGCTTCGGGAGCTGTCACCGATCGCAGACCCGGTATCGAGAACCTATGACGCTAGGTTTCGGCTCCTCGACGGGACCGATGACGTGGCGATCGGGATGACCGCTACGGTTTACCTTTCCAATCAAAAAGATCAAGGGATCCCGATCCCTACCTCCTCGATCGCCAATCGACTCGAGAAGTCGGTGGTTTGGAAGATCGATGAAAAGGAAGGAACGATCTCTTCGGTCCCGATCGAAGTCGTGCAGGTGAAGAAGGATACCGCGATCGTTCGGGCTCCTCTCCAACCAGGTGATCTCATCGTTAGCGCCGGCGTGCAACGTGTCGACGAGGATGTGAGAGTCCGCGTTTGGAGCGATCCGAAGGATAACGGTAGATGAAACTATACGTTGTCGCCCTAGCACGCGCCGCGTTTTTAGATACCTGCTCCCCTCGCTCCGCTTCGGGGAGAGGAGCCGGGGTGGCCTGACGCATCGGGTTAAGGGGGGGGACGCGAAGCGTCCCCCCATCCCAACCCGTGGCGTTAGCGAGGGATAGTGTCGCGAGTGACGTAGCTCTTGTCAGGAATATCTCAAGGCGCCGTGTGGACGCTATTGAGGAACGAAGGACGTGCTGTGAGACCTTGCATGGATGCCTGTCTACCAGCGCTGTCCCTCGCTTACGCCACGGGTTGTGATTTTCGGGACGGTTCATTAACTACTATGAAAAACGACAACACTCAGCACGATCTCGGGAAGGGAAACCTATCCCACTGGTCCGTTACGCATCCTGCCTTCATGCTGTTCCTCATGCTAGCCTGTTCGGTAGCTGGACTTCAAGCTTACTTTCAGATGGGCCGAGCGGAGGATCCTTCTTTCACCATCAAGACAGGTGTCGTCTCCGCCTACTGGCCCGGTGCGACTTCGCAAGAAATGCAACAACAAGTTGCAGAAGAAGTCGAGGACAAGCTGAGAGAGACTCCTCACTTAGACTTCCTGCAGACATTCTGCCTCCCGGACCAGATGCAGACATTGATCCAGCTCAAAGACGACACGCCAGCTCGGGAAGTCGCGGACATCTGGTATCAAGTTCGCAAGAAGCTCGGCGATATTCAGAACCGCATGCCTCAAGGAGTCGTCGGCCCCTTTGTGAACGACGAGTATGGTGACGTATACTCCTCCATCTACGCGATCCAAGGAGCCGATTACAACTACGCTGAGCTGAAACGAATTGCAGAGCTTGCCCGAAAGCAACTTCTTCGCGTCGACGAAGTCGAAAAAGTCGACATCATCGGTGCCCAAGAGGAACGCATCTACATCGAGTTCTCGCATCGCAAACTAGCGACGCTTGGGGTCTCGCCACAGCAGATCTTCGAGAGTGTCCAAAAGCAAAACGCGCTTCTCCGATCGGGAAGTATCGATACCGAGACCGATCGAATTCACGTGCGAGTCACTCGCGACTTCGACGGTGTATCGGAGATCGAGAATGTTCCCGTTCAAGGAAACGGACGAGTAGTTCGCTTGAAGGATATCGCGGAAGTCCATCGAGGCTATGTCGATCCGAGCCCTTTCAAAGTTCATTTCAATGGCCAACCTGCAGTCGCTGTCGGAGTGGTCATGGCGAAAGGTGGGAACGTGCTGAAGCTGGGGGAGAACCTCATCGCTTCCATGCGCGAGTTCGAAGCGAACCTACCTGCTGGAGTCGAGGTCGGAAACGTCTCGTTTCAACCTCACGTCGTCGACGAATCGATTAGCGAATTCCTCAGCGCCTTTGCAGAAGCCCTCGTGATCGTCTTGATCGTTAGCTTTCTGAGCCTGGGGCTTCGAACAGGAATCGTCGTCGCTTTGAGTGTCCCCCTCGTCTTGGCGATTACCCTCGTGGTCATGCAAGGGATCGGGATCAATCTGGACCGAATCAGTTTGGGAGCATTGATCCTCGCCTTGGGCTTGCTCGTCGATGATGCCATCATCGCGATCGAGATGATGGCGGTGAAGATGGAAGAGGGGTGGAATCGCATCGATGCGGCCGCGTACGCGTGGACCTCTACCGCATTCCCCATGCTTTCCGGGACCATCATTACGGTTGCTGGTTTTTTGCCAGTCGGTTTCTCCCGATCTTCTGCGGGAGAATACGCGGGTGGGATCTTCTGGGTGGTTGCGATATCCCTCGTCATCTCCTGGTTTGTTGCGGTGATGTTTACTCCTTTGTTAGGTGTCTATCTATTGCCGAACTTCCGAAAGGAAGAGCATGCCGAGCATCACGTACCTTTTCAAACACCTTTCCATCGCGCGTTGCGTTCCCTTATTCGTTACTGCGTTCGCCGCCCCTATCGCGTGGTAGCGGTGACGGTCGTTCTATTCGCCACCTCGTTGTTTGGATTCACCAAACTGCAACAACAGTTCTTTCCTCTTTCTTCTCGCGTCGAATTGATGGTGGATGTTCGGATGCACGAAGGGGCTTCGATTCATGCAACCGAGAAGATGGTGCAACAGGTCGAGTCCTTGCTGATCCCTTATATGCAACGCAGTGAAGCATCTTCACCAGGAAGACAGATGTCTCCTCAAAGTGGCCCGGGCGTCTCGCCCGGAGTTGCAAAGGATCCTCCGGGCGAGACGCCCGGGCCACGAACAGAGCACACCGTGCACGATAAACATGAACACCTCGTATCGCACTTCACCAGCTACATCGGTGCAGGCGCGGCTCGGTTCTTTTTGGCGCTCAATCCCGATCTCCCGAACCCTTCCTTTGGAAAGATCGTGATCCAGACCACGGGGGCATACGCTCGAGAAGAACTGAGAACGCGGCTTAAGAAGGAGTTCGAGCAGAATCCCTGCTTTGCAGATGCCACGATGCGAGTCCTTCGATTGGAGCTTGGGCCCCCTACGGGGTTCCCGGTTCAGTTTCGAGTGATCGGCCCGGATCCTTTGGTCGTTCGGAAGATCGCGAACGATGTTCGGCAGGTGATGCGAAAAGATCCTGCTGCAGTCGACGTCAATCTAGAGTGGGACGAACCCTCGAAGGCGTTGCAGGTGAAGATCGATCAAGATCGGGTCCGCCTCATGGGGTTAACGCCGCAGGAGGTAGAGCAATCCTTGGAAACCTATCTGTCGGGGGCTACTATTTCGCAGTACCGAGACGGAACGGAAACGATTCCTGTCGTTGCGAGAGCGATTGAAGAAGAACGGCTTGATGTCGGCTCTCTAGGAAGTCTTACTCTTTTCACTCAGAGTGGAAAAGTCGTTCCACTCGAGCAAGTAGGAACGATCCTTCCCACGTTTGAAGAGCCGATCGTTTGGCGGAGGAACCAGGAGCGGATGCTTACCGTGCGATGCGATATCATCGACGGCGTTCAAGCCCCGGACGTAACCAACCGCATCACCGAAGGGCTCGGCGAGTTGAAGAAGAGCCTACCCCCTGGGTATCGGATTGAAGCAGGAGGTGCATCCGAAGAGAGTGCGAAAGCGAACAAAGCGATCGTCGCGATGTTTCCGACGATGGTCCTCATCATGTTGACCTTGTTGATGTCGCAGGTCCATTCGTTCAAGAAGATGTTCTTGATCTTCGGCATCGCTCCTCTTGGGCTGATCGGAGCGGTTGGGGCGCTACATCTTTTTCATGCTCCTTTCGGCTTCGTCGCCATGCTAGGAGTGATCGCCCTTGCGGGGATGGACATGCGCAACTCCGTGATTCTCGTCGATCAAATCGAGCAAGACATCGCGCGAGGGATGAGTGAATGGGACGCTGTGATCGAGTCCTCCGTGCGCCGAGCGAGACCGGTCATCCTTACGGCCGCGACCGCCATCCTAGCGATGATTCCTCTAACGCGCAGCGTCTTTTGGGGACCGATGGCGATGGCGATCATGGGGGGCTTGTCGATGGCAACCTTCCTAACCCTCATCAATCTCCCCGCCCTGTATGTCATACTCTTTCGGGTGAGAAAAGAAGGTAGAACGGAATTCATTCCGTTAAAAAACACTTCTAGCTGAAGGCTTTAGACTTTGGACTTTGGACTGGGCTGTCAAAAAATTGGTGTTGTGGGGATTTAGGTTTGCGCAAGTTTTGTTCTCTGATTCGCTTCTTGTCCGACCGGGGCTCGTCCCCGTCGGACACCGCTTTGGCGACCTAGCCCAAGTTCCCCAACTGGAAATCGGGAAATTTTTTTGTGGCATCTGAGGT
>CAYMXM010000222.1:0-7901 GCA_964394065.1 uncultured Pirellula sp.
ACCCCCAGCCCCTCTCCCCTAAAAGGGGCGAGGGGAGCAGAACTCTAAAGCGCAGTGCGGGCTAGGGCGCCAAAGCGGTATCCGACGGGGACAAGCCCCACACCTAGGTTCGCCGGTCTCACCAACACGCCATCCCAGCCACACATTTTCTACAAGACACTAATCATCCATTCACCATGTTCATTCGAGCAATCACCCTTTTTCTCATTCTGGTTACCACTGCCGTCACCACCGTGGCTCAAGAGCCTCGCATAAGTTGGGTTCGCGAAACCGAACAAGCAGCTTGGAAACCTCGCGACTCGCAAGGAGAGGTCCTGTTCAACAACAAGCTCTGGATCTTCGGGGGATGGCACAATTCCGACAGCGCCCCACCGCGGGATGTTTGGAGTTCGACCGATGGTAAGAGCTGGGAGCTGGTCGAAAGCAATGCCCCTTGGAAACACAGTGATCTACCGATGTCGATCGCTTTCAAGGATCGAATGTGGATGATGGGTGGTTGGTTCAATGGTCGATTGCCAGGGCATTCAGCGGGGAACGAAGTCTGGTCGTCCGAAGATGGAAAGGTCTGGCGATTGGAGACCGAGCAAGCAGCTTGGTCCCCCCGACTTGCCGCAGCCATCGTCGAGTTTCAGGGGAAACTTTGGATCCTTGGGGGGAGTGAAAACTACTACTTCGGTGATTCGAAGAGTTTAAAGAATGACGTCTGGAGTTCGGAGGATGGAAAGACTTGGAAACTCGTAACTTCCGATGCAGGGTGGAAACCGCGAGCCTACCATCAAGCCGTGGTCCTGAACGATCGAATCTATCTACTCGGAGGTGGAAACTATGTTCCCGATTACATCGCGTACAACGACGTTTGGAGCTCGGCCGATGGGATTCACTGGGAACAGGAGACAGCGCAGGCACCGTGGCATGCGCGAATTTGGTTTTCGTCGGTCGTATATCGAGATCGAATGTGGATGATGGGGGGATGGTCGAACAATCCCTATAAGAATTGGAATGATGTTTGGCATTCCGAGAATGGTCGGGATTGGGTGCAACTAAAAACCGACCAAGTGTGGCGAGAACGGCATGAGCAATCCGCTTTTGTCTTTCAGGATAAAATCTGGATTGCCGGCGGCATGGTCCCACCCCTTGTCAACGACGTTTGGTCCCTTCATTTAGAACCTGTCCCGAAGTAAGGCGAGCAGCAGCTGCGTTTTTGCCTTTTCCTCATCGTGGCCCGGGCGTCTCGCCCGGAGAAACCTTCGTAACTCCGGGCGAGACGCCCGGGCCACGGCGGTAGTTTTATATCTGCCGCTCGCCTAAAGAAATTTTTCCGGGAATTGAACGCCCCGAAGCCTAAAGTCTCCCCAAAAAACAAGCCATCTCGCTTCCGTTTCGCATCAGAACAAACGGGCCGGCGACGGCAGGGTAATTCCAGCAGACTCCGTCGAGAACCTGCTGCTCAAACCGTTTCTTACCACTCTTCGCATCGACCAAGATAAGCATCCCTCCCTCGCTCGTGACGAGAAGTTGGTGATTCACTACGAGGACTTGCCCCTGTCCGTAGCGTCCCGCTCTCCAGACTCGCTCTCCCGTCATCGGCTCGATGCACTCGAGGATTCCATCGTTGAGCCCGAAGAGCTTTCCATCGGCATAAATCGCGCTGGTCAACTTCGTCTTGAGAACCCGAGCATTCTTCCAGACGGTCTCTACATTCCATTTTCCCTCTCCCTCGCTGCCGCGTGTCACCCGAATGAGCTTCGATCCTGCCGCGTATCCCTTCCCCAGAAGAACATACCCATCCCCCAGCGGAACGGGCTGCGAAGCGCACGCATCCGCGTTGGACCGGCTCGGCCAATCCTCTTTCCAAAGGAGAGCGCCACTCCCTAAGTCGTGCCCGCTGACGTTCCCTTCGTTGACACTGACGACCTGCGTCATTCCGTCGAACTCAATCAAGGTCGGGGAGGCATAGCTGATTTGAGTCTCTCCCCCCGACCAAACTTCTTCTCCCGTTTCTCCATTCAGTGCGATCAGCGAAATTGGTTTGGAAGCCCCGGGTCTGCCTCCTCGTGGAAGGATCACAAGATCTCTTCCTTCGTGATTCGCAATCAAGGGAGAACCACTTCTTCCCCATTGAATCGCAGACTCCGAGCTCTTCTGGCTTTCGAAACCCAGCTTGATCAAGTCGACTTGCCACAAGACCTCCCCGGTTGCTCCCTCCAAGGAGGCTGCGATCCCACACCCTGTCTGAACGAAAACCTTTCCGTTGTGCCAAGTCGGAGTGGAACGAGGTCCTACCCCTCCGAGTGGCTCGGCATGACGGCCCGGAAAGCTCCTTCGCCATAGCTCTTTACCCGTCGTCAAAGCATAACAACCGACGACTTCTTCGTCCCCCGCTTGAAACAGAGTCCATACCTTCCCTTGGGCTACGCTCATCCCCGACCATCCCTCTCCGATCGGAATCTTCCATAGCAAGGTAGGGGGAGAAGTCTCCCAGTCCATATCGAGTTCGTTCGCAGTCACAACTCCTGAGCGATCGTCGCCGAGAAACTGTTTGAAGGAGACCCCCCTAGCCATAAGGCCGATCGGGCCTTCCTCTTCGGAGTCTTCGGTCGTGATCTGAGAAGTGATCGCGATAGGGGGAGGTGCAAATCGCCAACGAAAGGTGGGGACGAGTTCGCCGGTAAAGCCACGAAACTCAAAACAAAGGAAGAAGAGGACGAGCAAAAGAGCTCCCGTCCCCGCAAGGTAAAGCGTCCTCTTGCGAGAAAGGCGGCGGAACAGACCGAAGGTCAAAAACGAAAAACCGATCACAAAAAGAATCACCGCTCCGATGTTGGCATACTGCCGATCGATATCCGCAAGAAGCCAATAGATGACCGGTGCGAATAACCAAGCACCAGCACCGACGAGAAGGGAAACAGGAGCTTTGGAGGGTGAGATTTTCACGAGAGTGGTGAAGTAGTAGGGAGTGTGAAGTGTCCGTAGGGTGTGTTGCGTGGCCGCTTTAGGTGCGAAAGTGATTGCAATGGAAGCTAGAATTGACCGGCCATCTCGATCTGAACCAGAAGCAGCGACCACTTCACACACCCTACTTCTTTCTCAAACCTGATTCCTAAGATTCGTTCGAGTCGTGGTTTATTCTCTCAAGTATCCTTCAGGACCTCTCGCCACCTGCGGGGGCTTTAGGAGCCATGAAATGGATTGGGGCGGTAACGCGTGGGTAGAGGTTTTGATTGGAGGCGTTGTTTAACGGAATGAATTCCGTTCTACATGGGGGGAGCCTGCTTCACGAATCTGGAGCGGTAGACGGGGAGTCCATTTCGTCGAGTGCGTCGTTCGAAATGGGTTCGATAGTCCATGTCGTGCGATGCAGCTGGCTCGCTGACGAAGTAAGGGCCATCAAGGGTCGTTACTTCATCGATCAGCTCGAGGGTCAGCTCGTAGTAATCGAGAACATCGGTCCAGAAGTGAAGCTCCCCCCCTGGCTTGAGAATCCGTTCCATGTTTTGCAACGATTGCTCGTTGAGAACGCGACGCTTTTTGTGCTTCGCTTTCCACCAGGGATCGGGAAAGTAAACGTGGACTGCATCGAGCGAGTTATCGGCAACGTCACGGTCGATCACCGCGACTGCATCACAGGCATAAAAGCGAAGATTGGTGCGTGCAAGCTTCTCCACCTTTTTTTGAGCCTCCCAAGCATACTTCGCAGCGAGTTCGAGCCCTACGAAACGAGCGTGCGGCTTTTGCTCCGAGACATTGAGGAGGTAGAGCCCTTTTCCCGACCCGATTTCCAACTCGATCGGTCCGTCGGTAGCAAGCCAGCTAGCCAGCGATGCCTCATCCTCCGGTCGATAGAATCTCCCTCGCATTGAGGTAGATTCCTCGCTCGCAGATGGCTGGTCGTGTTGCATATGGGATTTGTTGGGTTATAACCGTATTCTGTGGGCTTTCCTTCTCTCAGGATAAGCCTTTCTCGCGAATTAGAAAGCCTTAAACCAGTCAGATCCTCTTGTTGTTCTCCCTCCCACCAAGTTAACCATTCACGCAACATGTCTTGGTAACCATCCATCCATCTAGGAACCCATCCCTATGACTACTGAAAACGAAGCATCCAAGAATCCAACGGTTCCCCCGCAGAATACCGGCGAGGGGCGCCGGTCCTTTCTCAAGTCTTCTGCGATCGCGGGAGCAGTCGGGGCATCGACTTCCTTTCTGAACCGATCCGTTCATGCGGCAGGAAGCGATATCCTCAAGGTGGGTTTGGTAGGAAGTGGGGGACGAGGAAACGGCGCAGCGCAGAATGCGATGAAGGCGGATCCGGGGTGCAGGTTAACCGCGATCGCCGAGGTCTTCTACGATCGGCTCGACGATGGGAAGAAGATCCTTCAAAGGACACTCGGAGATCAATACGCCGTCCCCGACGACCAGTCTTTCTCCGGTTGGGATTGCCTAGACAAGATCCTGCAAACCGACATCGATGTAATCATCCTCGCGACTCCTCCTGGCTTTCGCCCCGCGCAAATGGAAGCAGCCGTGAACGCCGGGAAGCACGTCTTTTGCGAAAAGCCGATCGCTGTCGACCCGGTAGGGGTACGTCGCGTCCAAGCGGCTTGCGAAAAGGCAAAGGAGAAGGGACTGAGCGTGGTTTCGGGCCTTTGCTGGCGTTATGAACATGGAGTTAAGGCAACGATCGAGCAGATCCATAACGGTGCGATCGGTGATATCGTCACGATCCAAGAGAACTATCTCACCTCGACTCTATGGTTGAGAACGGCGAAGCCTGATTGGACTCCCATGCATCGTCAAGTCGCCAACTGGCTTTACTACGGTTGGCTAAGTGGCGATCACATTGTCGAGCAGTTCATCCACTCCCTCGACAAAGCGATGTGGCTCAAGCATGACGTCCCTCCGATCAAGTGCTATGGAACCGGGGGACGACAAGTTCGTACCACTCCTGACTATGGGGATATCTACGATCACTTTTCCATCGTCTATGAATGGGCGGATGGTACACGATGCTTCGCTGCCACTCGCCAAATGGAAGGTTGCTTCAACGAAACGGAAGACTTCGTCTATGGAACGGAAGGGACCGCTCGAGTTCTCGCCAACCGAATTGAAGGGAAGACGAAATGGAAGTATGAAGGATCGAAGCCGAGCATGTACGAACTCGAGCACATCGCGTTGATGGGAGCGATTCGCAACAATCAACCTATCAACAACGGAGACTACATGTGCAAGAGTACTCTCATGGCGATCATGGGACGAGAAGCCGCATACTCTGGGCAATTGATCACTTGGGACGACATGGTCAAAAGCGACCTGAAGCTCGGAGTCGATCCGGTAAGCCAATGGGGCGACGCACCTGCGGTGGAAGTCAAAATGCCAGGACGTTATCGGTTTAACGAAGAAGCGTAGTGGTTTGGAAAATCACAACCCGTGTCTTCCTAAGCAGTACTGAGACTCAACCCAAAGTAAGGGACTTCATGTTCAAAAATCTGACCAGTTTCGCAACCGCGATGAAGAATCTCACCCAGATCGGGTCGCAGGTGAAAGCGATGCAAGCGAAACTCGAAGTGGCTCGCGTCTACGGGCATGCACACGCCGAAGTGGGGAGTGTCAACGTCGAGATGAGCGGGTTGGGGATCGTGACGAAGGTAGACATCTCCCCATCCCTACTCGCTTCGGAAAGTGAGACAGAGTTGGAGAGGCTGGTCAAAGATGCGATGAATCAAGCCAATGCGGCCGCGAAGGAATTGCACATCCAAGGAATCCGCGAGTTAACAGGTGGAGCCGAGCTCTTTCCCGGGTTCAACGAAATGCTCAAGAGTCTGGGGAACTGAGCGTTGGCAACAGCCCCCGGTTCTCCCCTTCTGAACATTGTCCTCTACCAACCCGAGATTCCTCAGAACACGGGGAACATCGGGAGGACTTGCGCTGCTCTTGGTGCAAAGCTCTGGATCGTGAAGCCGACAGGGTTCCGGATGGATGAGAAGCAGCTTCAGCGAGCTGGGCTCGACTATTGGCAGTACTTGGATTGGGAAGCCGTCGATTCCTGGAACCACCTTTTTCCGCAGATTCCCGCAGATCGCTTATGGCTTTTTACAAAATTCGCGTCGCAACTTTACACGGCTCCCACGTACCTGCGTGGAGATTGGTTGCTTTTTGGGAGTGAAAGCAGCGGACTCCCAGAATCGTTGCGGACTCGTTTCTCTTCTCAGTCCGTATCGTTACCGATGCCGGGCCCTGTTCGGAGTTTGAATCTCGCAGTCTCCGTGGGGATCGGAGCGTACGAAGCCTTCCGGCAAATCTCCCTATTTCATCGACGAACTGATCGCTTCTGAAGTGCGTTCGTAGTTCGACCCGGTCGCCAACGTAAGTTGGGTAACGCCTACGACGACAACGCAAGCGATGAGGGATAGGAGAACCGCGTATTCCACTGACGTGGCTCCTTCCTCATCACGGAAGGTACGGTGAACCCAATTTTTGAATGCTAACACGGCAATCTCACGCGGACTGTAGTTGCAAGGAAATTTACAGGACTTTGACTAACACTACCTTGTGTTTCCTGACTGGATTCCTTTTCTCACTCCTTTTAACGCGTGTCGCCTCTGTTTTTTAAAATCGGATGAGAAAACCGTTACAACCGTTAAGACAGGTTGCCCAGAGAGACAACCTTACCCTGGGCTGGTGGATGCATCGGCGCGAATATAAGGTGTTTGGGCTGTATGGCCGACGCGTCAGCGAGGCCCGAAAATCACAACCCGTGGCGTGAGCGAGGGATAGCGCTGGCAACCAGACATCCATCCCAGGTCTCACTGCACGCCCTTCGTGCCTCAGGGACGTGCCACCCGCCCATGAGATATTCCGACAAGGGCTACGTGCACTCGCGACGCTGTCCCTCGCTTACGCCACGGGTTGTGATGGGAAAAATGCTTCCCAGCGTTGAGGTCGTGACAGTAGAATGGCGTGGCATTTACTGGCCTTACGGTTTGCCTCCTCAGCCCCCCCCATTCCCCCCTTAGGTCGCTCGATGAATTGGAAATTCTCCCGTCCCCTCTCATCCGTTCTTCCCTGCTTGATCGTCGATGACAAGCGTTACCTGGAAGGGATCTGACCGACGTGTCCTTACGACCTCAAGCTGAAACGGGTGGGGAATCGATATTCGATCCCCCCGTCGGATTCGTTCCGGACCCTCGACCTTTGATCCTTGCGAGTAGTTCGCCGCGGCGTAGAGAACTGTTGGATCGCTACGGCTATACCTACCAAATCGTGGAGCCGGATCCCTCTGCAGAATGCGGAGTTTGTTCTCGCGAAACCCCACCAGAATTGGTTGCGAGACTCGCCTACCAGAAAGGGGCCAACGTGATCGAGAAGATCGATCGCGGACTCGTCGTCGCTTGCGACACGGTGGCGGAATGCGTTGGAATGATCCTTGGGAAGCCGGAGAGTCGCGAGCATGCGTTTGAAATGCTCGCCCGTTTGCGTGGGCGAGCCCACGCGGTCTACAGCGGGCTTTGTATTTGGGATAAGGAATCGGCTTCGCGGATAGTTCGGGTCGACGTATCTCGACTCTGGATGGATACTATTTCCGACGAGCGAATCAACGCCTATCTCGATACCGACGAATGGGTCGGCAAAGCGGGGGGCTTTGGATTTCAAGACGGCCCTGATTGGATTCATCTTCAATCAGGCTCCCCCACCAATGTTGTGGGATTGCCGATGGAATTGCTGGCTGAGACGCTTCAAACCTTCAACACCAATTAAGGTCCATCCGGTATTTCCGTGGGTAGGACAGTTCCTTGGTTCACCATACCCTATAAACTGGTTTTCATGGATTCTTCATTACTCCCTTCCGACATCGATATCCTCCTCGTAGGAGCAGGACCGATCGGGATCGAAATCGGGGCGGCTCT
>CAYMXM010000223.1:0-7883 GCA_964394065.1 uncultured Pirellula sp.
GAAGAAAGCCTCACGCAAAGGCGCCAAGGCGCAAAAGAAGAGTCTCTTTTTTTCCCTTGTCTTAGCGCCTTTGCGCCTTCGCGTGAGACTCTCCTCCCTTCTAACCTTTAGCCTTTAGCCTTAAGTCTTACACTTCGGGACTTCGTGGACGACGAGGAGGTTGTGGGTGCTTTGGAGGACGCCGGTGCCGGTGACGTAAACGACTCGGTCGTTGGGGGCTAGCATGCCTTGCGAGACTCCCCAGTCGGTGACTTCATCGATGAGGGCTGCGGGGTCGTGGAGGTTGCGTACCTTGTGGGGCATGATCCCCCAGAACAAACACATGCGCCGAAGTGTTTGATCGGAATCGCTTACTCCGAGGGTCGGAATGTAATTGCGTTGTTTCGCCTTAACCCACGCAGTTCCCCCGGTATGGGTCGCGACCACAACAAGCTTCGCCTCGATCGCTTCGGCGATGTTGGCTGCGTTGTGCGTGACCGCTGAGGTGACGGGATGGACGCGGCTAAAGAATCGTGTCTTGGAATCTTGTGGCTGCGATTTGAGAAGCTTCTCGGTGCTCAACATGATGCGGTTCATCGTGTCGACCGCTAAGACGGGATAGTCGCCGATCGCCGTCTCTCCACTGAGCATGCAAGCATCCGCGCCGTCGAGGATCGCGTTCGCAACGTCGCTCGCCTCGGCACGGGTCGGTCTGCGATTGTGATGCATGCTCTCCAACATCTGGGTCGCGACGATCACCGGCTTCAACTTATCCCGGCAAACTTGAATGATTCTCTTTTGCGCGACCGGTGTGTCGGCAACGTCGATTTCGACTCCCAAATCTCCGCGCGCTACCATGATCCCATCCGAAGCGTCGACGATCTCCTCCAACTGATCGAGCGCCTCGCGCTTTTCAATCTTCGCAATGACCAACGCATTGGCATCCATCGACGCGAGAAGATTCTTCAAGGAAAGAACGTCTTGCGCATTCCGAACGAACGAGAGGCTGATGAAGTCGATGTGATTCCTGGCGGCCCACAGGGCGTTCTCGACATCCTCGGGACGCATCGAGGAAACGGAAAGGCTTGTGCCTGGAAGATTGATCCCCTGCTTCGAACGAATGACCCCTCGCGTTGTGACCGCGCATCGGACCGTGTCTCGCTGCTTCTCTAGAACTTGCAAGGTAATGTTTCCATCGGCGATCATCACTCGATCTCCGATCCCCAACTCATCGACGAGCTTGGTGTAGTTGCTCGTCAACTCGGAGGGATTGGTCGGAGCTTCGGCACGGGTGAAGGTCAACTCTTGGCCGATCTCCACTTCAAGAGGCTCGTCGTTAAAGAGTTTCCCCAATCGAATTTTTGGGCCTGCAAGATCGAGAAGAATCGCGACGGGGAAGTCGGTCGCCTTTCGGACGCGAACGATCTTTTCGAGGATTCTTGCGAAGTCTTCTTGTTTGCCGTGCGCTGCGTTGATCCGGAAGATGTCGACGCCGCGGTCTACCAATTCGGCGAGGATCGCCTCGTCTTCACAGGCAGGTCCCACCGTTGCAACAATCTTCGTCCTTGCCTCACCCAATGTATTCCGAGTCATTCGGTCTCCTTGATTTTGTTTTTTAGATGTTCCCATGGATTGGTTCCGGTTTTAAATCGCGTAGCGATGGCAGCGCATAGCCGTGGGCGTAAGCCCACGGAATTCGAACCAATGAGTTTCTCGAGCCGCGAATGCGGCGGCAGCATCGAGCCATAGGGAGGTGCTGCCGCCGCATTCGCGGCTCAAAACCATGTGGGACCGGCCACCGCGGGCTCACGCCCGCGGCTATGCGCTGCCATCGCTACGCGATTCCAAACCAAGATCATCGTCCGATCGGGGCTTGCCCCGATCGGACGAAAACACCTACTGCGGAATAAAAACGCCCCTCCAAAGGATAGTGTCAACACCAACTTTTTGACAGCCCAGGGATGGCCCCCAAGGTGGCACGGGTTGGGATCCGCCGACTTAGCCATTGTTTCTGGCTCTTCTACCCCTCACCCCCGGCCCCTCTCCCCGAAGCGGGGCGAGGGGAGCAGATAATCTAACGCGCGGCGCGGGCTAGGACGCCAAAGCGGTGTCCGACGGGGACGAGCCCCGGTCGGACGCTTCGCGTCCGCCCCCCTTAACACCGATGCGTCAGGCCACTCAGGGGGATGGGGTTGGCTCCAACACGAGTTTGCCGGAGAGGATGCTCTTCTTTTGCACCGTGTTTGCTTCTTGAAGTCGATGGGCCTCGGCGGCTTCTGAAAGTGGCATCACACGATCGATTTGTGGTTTGAGAGCACCGGTCGTGACCCAGTGGTTGATGTCGGATGCTGCAGCTGCTTGTGTATCGGCTGATTCTTTGAACATCGCGAACCCGTGGAGCGAGCACCCCTTCACGTAGAAGGGGCCCACGGGAAAGGGAGGTCGTGCATCTCGACCGGCCATGAGTACCATGCGACCTCCTTCGGCCATCCCGGCGACGGCCTCTTCAAAGTCGGGTTCGCGGAGCGTTTCCCAGTAGACGTGAACTCCCTCAGGTGCCAGTTCGCGAAGGGTATCGGGAACGGATCTCTTGGTGTACTCGATGACATGATCGGCCCCCAGTGCAACGCATCGTTCGGCTTTCTCGG
The DNA here is from genome assembly GCA_964394065.1 of uncultured Pirellula sp. Lineage (GTDB taxonomy): Bacteria > Planctomycetota > Planctomycetia > Pirellulales > Pirellulaceae > JBKCUI01. The sequence goes on from CAYMXM010000223.1 coordinate 2,628, forward strand.
GGCTCCCCGCCGTCGTAATCACTCTCGCGCCGATTGCTTTGGCCATTTGTAGGACCATGGAGGAAACGCCCCCGGTTCCCCCACGGACGAAGATCGTTTCCTTCGCCTTCAGTTGGGCCTTGGCCAAAAGACCAAGATGGGCCGTAATCCCGACGAGGGCTACGGCAGCCATGCAGGTGTCGGAGGCGTTATCGTTCGTCGGGTAAACCCATTCCTGATCGACGCAGATCGTCTCGGCAAAGGTTCCTTGCCGCCCGAGAAGTCCTTGATTCGAACCCCAAACGCGCTGTCCTAAGGAGACTCCTCGAACTTCTTTCCCCACTTCGATCACGCTCCCGGCGAAATCGCATCCGAGGATGAAGGGGTTCGGCAGGGGCCAGTAGTTCGCTCCGTTTCGGATGTAGGTGTCGATCGGATTGACTGATACGGCGCCGACACGAACCTTGACCTGATTGGGAGCGCAGGCCGGTTCGGGCAAACCCCCCACTTCGATCACGTCGGGGGTTCCCGTCTTACGAATGAAAGCTGCTTGCATATCGATCCTTGTTCCTCAATGTCGCGATGGCCCAATGCGTCGGGTTCGCGGGTTCGTTTCTTCGAATTCCCTTTTCGGGTATACTACCAGAAGAGTTGTAGGGATGCCGCACCAACTCCTATTATTCTCCAATCGCTTAAGGATCGAACGGTCTACCTCGAATGCTATTCCTGTTCTACACGATCGTGGCCCGGGCCACGAAATCACAACCCGAAGCGTTAGCGAGGGATAGCGCTGGCAACCACGCATCCAAGGTAAGATTTCACAGAACGCCCTTCGTGCCTCAGGGACGTGCCACCCGGGGTTTGGGGTATTCTCGACAGGGGCTACGTTCACTCGCGACGCTATCCCTCGCTTACGCCACGGGTTGTGATGGGGGGACGCGAAGCGTCCTCCCCCTTATCTCCGATGCGCAGCGTGCCCTTCCGATATTATTGAAATGCTTTGCTGCGTTGGTGGTTGTGGTTTGCTTGTTTTGCATTCCCGCCATGGCTTTTGAGGAACGGGTTCGGCTAACGCGAACCGATGGTGGGGGTGCCGAAGGTGAATTGGTCAAGCTAACAACCGAGTCGGGAGTCCTCCGATCGGGAACTGAGGAAATAACGATTCCTCTCCCTCAAATTGGAACGGTCGAGTTTACCCAGGCCAAAGCCCTCTCATCTCCCCCCCCGATGGAACTCGCTCTGGTCGACGGATCGCGACTTCGAGGGGTTGCCTTATCGGGGAGTGGCGTGGCATGGACGCTTCAGTCGGAGCATTGGAAGTTAGATCAACCATCCCCTCCGAAACAGCTTCACTTTTTGATGGTCCGCCCTATCAATCTCTCGCAGGAAGCTGGCTGGAAGGAAGCACTAGAGGACTCTTCCCCATCCGATGGACTCGTCCTCGCACGGCCCAATGGAGAGATCACGAAAGTAGGAGGGACGATTCTTTCTGTTAAGGAGAACACCGTATCGTTCGAGTTTGATGATCAAAAGCTAGAGATGTCTCTCGACCGCCTCTTAGGGATGACTTGGTTTCAGCCTACCTCGAATCGCATGTCGCAAGGTGCTGTTGTCAAAACGATCGATGGCTCCCTTTGGCATGTGAAATCGGTCGAACGGATCGATGGAAACTATCGTGTGGAATCGGTGGCTGGTCTTCGTGCAACGATCCCCCCTGCAAGCTTGCTCGAACTCCAATTAGGTGCCGCCAATACGGGGTGGGTTTACGATGCTCCACGCCTAGAGGCGAGTGCTGAACCATCGGAAGCTTGGAAGTTCATTTCGGAATCGGCGAACAAAGCGTTTGTTCCTCGCTTCGTGGTCGACTCTGCTGCCAAGCAAAATGCAGACCCATCGAGCAGCGACTACGATTTGGAGTTCACGCGGGGGGGAGCCTTCACCTTCCGGATGCCGGATGGATTCCGTCAATTGGAATCGACCGTTCGAAGAACGAGACAGGGGAATTTGCGATCCACCGTGACCATTCAAGTCTGGCAGGATTCGGATAAAGTTTTTGAAGGAACCTTGGAACCGGATCAAGAGGCGCTCGAGGTGAAAGCGGAACTCACTTCGGAGAAAAGGATCAAGCTCGTCGTCACCACCAACTCGCCCACTCACATAGGAACGGAAGTCCAATGGAAACAACCAAGGCTTCTCAAGTAAAGAAATCACAACCCGAAGCGTTAGCGAGGGATACCCCTCACCCCCAGCCCCTCTCCCCTAAGAGGGGCGAGGGGAGCAGAGATCTTTATCGTGGCTCGGGCGTCTTGCCCGAAGTTGCAAAGACTCCTCCGGGCGAGACGCCCGGGCCACGAACAAAGAATGCTTCACGTTCACTCGCGAGGCGGTCCCTCGCTTACGCCACGGGTTGTGATCGGGGGACGCTTCGCGTTCTGCCGCTATTATTCGCGAGTTTGATTGTTCTTTTCGGCGCTTGGGTTCGTGGCCAGGATGAACCTGTGCCGAACGATCTTCCTGTTCCTAGTGAGCGAGTCCTTCAAGCGCAGAGCGAGCGGGTTGAGGTGATGCGTCGAGCTTCTCTAGCGACGGTCGCGGTTCACGGTAGCGATGGGCAAGGGGGAGGCTCGGGAGTTTGCATTTCACCCGACGGGTACGTCCTCACCAACTTTCACGTTTCCAGTCCGTTCGGACAACGGATGAAATGTGGAATGAACGATGGCAAGATGTACGATTGCGTCGTTGCGGGGATCGATCCGACGGGGGATTTGGCAGTTTTGAAGATGGTCGGTCGAGACGACTTCCCAGTTGCGACCCTCGGTGACAGCGATTCGGTCCGGGCTGGCCAGTGGTGCTTTGCCGCTGGAAACCCTTTCGTTCTCGCTACCAATCTTCAACCGACGATCACCTATGGAATTGTCAGCGGGGTCCGTCGTTATCAGTATCCTTCAGGCACTTTCCTCGAATACAGCGACTGCATTCAAACCGACGCAGCGATCAACCCAGGGAACTCGGGTGGCCCTCTTTTCAACATGGCAGGCGAGTTGATTGGGATCAATGGTCGCTGCTCGTTCGAGAAGCGGGGACGGGTCAACGTCGGGGTTGGATATGCTATCTCGATCAAACAAGCGATGAACTTCTACTGGCAACTCCGGTCCGGTCGCGTCGTGGATCACGCGACTCTAGGGTTCACGGTCGCAACCGATGCAAAGGGGCGGGTGGCTGTGACCAACATCCTCGATTCGAGCGACGCATTTCGAAGAGGAATTCGCTACGGAGACGAGATACTTCGGGTGGGAGACCGAGATGTTGCCACGACGAATCAGTTGAAAAACATTCTCGGGATCTACCCCGACCAATGGCGCATTCCGATTCGCTACCGAAGCGCCGACGGTACGTTCGATACGTATGTCCGTTTGCAAAGTCTTCATCTAGCGAGCGAGCTTGAAGAGATCGTCGAAGGGGAGAATCGAAAGGAACCTCGGCGCGGAAAAGCTCCTCAGGAACCGCCACCCCCGATGGCGAAGGAAGAAGCCCCCAAGAAAGATCCACTGGCCGATATGATTGAATCTCGGCCTGGATTTTCCAATTACTACTTCAACCGTTGGGAGCTCTCTCGCATTGCAAAACTCCAAGAGAGCCACACTCGATTTACCGAGGCGCAGCGGGAGGCGATCGCATGGAAATGGAGTGGTACCCTCCCGACCGAAAACCAAACATTGCGAGGGGAGTGGTCGGAGGCTTCTTTGACTCTTCATGTGGGGGATACCACCGAGACACTCGGAGGAGTCAACGGTTGGGAAGCGGCTGTTCAAAAACGCTCACCCTCGACCCTAGGAATAGCGCTTCGCATCTGGCAACTGTGGCATGCCAAGGGACCGAGGCTCGTCGGAGAAGCAATCTACCTTGGGAGGAATCCGATCGTCGGGGAGGCGGAGAACTTTGACACGACGAAGCTTACGGTGGGAGATGTAACCTGTCTCGTCTATACCAACCCAAAGAATGGTGAGTTTCGTCTCGTGGAAGTCTTCGCAGATAGCAGTTCCGATCCCGCGGAGATTTACTTTGAACGTTTTGAACAGCGGGGGGACTTGCGGGAGCCGGCGGTGTTGCGACTGCAATATGGCTTGGAAACATTTCTCGTTGCCCAACTCAGCGAGTATCAGTTCACGGAACGAGCGACGATGAAGGAAGAGCTATGAGATCACAACCCGACGCGTTAGCGAGGGATACCCCTCACCCCCAGCCCCTCTCCCCTAAGAGGGGCGAGGGGAGCGGAAAGCTAGAGCAGCTTCGAGGGCTTGCCATCGGAGTCGTGATGTTATTGGGGCTCCTTCTAACATTCAATTCCCCAACCGTGTTTTCTGAATCAGCTCTTGCGTCGGAATCAACTCTTGCATCGCAATCAACCCCCGCGTCGCAATTAGCTCCTCCAACAAACTCCTCGTTGATGGACCATGACTTGCTCGTCGACCGCCTACAAGAACGAGTTGTAAAACTCTTCGGAGCGGGTGGAGCACGCGGCTTAGAAAGTTATCAGAGTGGCATTCTGGTCGGAAACGAAGGGCTCATTGTTACGAGTTGGACGACGGTTCTTGATGTTGCCCGAGTCCGGGTCGTCGCCTTCGATGGACGCCGCTTGGACGCCACGGTTGTGGGGACCGATCCTGCCAATGAAATCGCCTTGTTGAAGGTGGAGAACCTTGGGCTCGTCGGATTCGATCTGGAAACGAAGCAGACTCCCTCGGTCGGGCAACGGGTCTTCGCGATCAGCAATCTGTTCGGCATCGCGACCGGAAACGAGTACTGTAGCGTTCAACGTGGTGTCGTCATGGCGACAGCTCCCCTTACACAGCGCCGCGGGAGGACGAAGTCCTTATACCAGGGGAAGGTCTACATCTTAGATGTCATGACCAACAACCCTGGAGCCTCCGGGGGAGCGCTCGTCGATCTCCAGGGAAACTTGCTCGGTTTGCTCGGTAAGGAAATCCGGGACGAGCAAGCTGGGATCTGGGTGAACTATGCCCTTCCGATGGATGTGGTTCGCGCGTCGATCAAGAGGATTCAAGAAGGGACAGCCGGGTTGGTCGATACGGATATGGTGAAGGCTGTCGATCGGCCTCATCGTTTGAACGATCTCGGGATAACCATGATCCCGGACGTATTGCCCAAGACCCCTGCGTTCGTCGATCAGGTGCGCGAGGGGTCGATCGCGGCTCAGATGGGGATTCAGTCCAACGATTTGATTCTCTTGGTGAACGATCAACGGATCGATTCGCG
>CAYMXM010000224.1:0-7869 GCA_964394065.1 uncultured Pirellula sp.
GGGGACGAGCCCCGGTCGGACGAAAGAGCATCCAGAGGAATAAAAACGAACACTCAAAAAACTATGTCAACACCAACCTTTTGACAGCCCAGGACAAGCCCCCACCCAGACGGAGGCCAACAGGAGAGCGTTAAACATGCCTATTAATCCCAAGTCACTCCTCCGGGCGAGACGCCCGGGCCACGCTCATACACCCTACAACTCCTCGTCCCCTTCCTGCGCCTTTGCTTCAAAATCCCTGTAGCGTGCCAAGCAATCTTCGATCGATTGTTGCAAACGTGAGTTCGTCTGTTGTTGTTTCGACACTTCTTCCAGGATGGGGCGAAGACCGTCGTAGAGGAGTTGGAACTGGCTTCGGATCATCTCGGACATGACGCGAGGAACTGCATGTCTTACGATAACCTTCTGGTCGATCTCCATCGGAGGAGGAGGTTCTGGATTCTTCGCAAGATGGGCCGATAACTGCGACGCGTGGGATATGGCTTCCCCGATCGCTCCAAGCCCATTCTGAATCCCAAGCATGCTCGCCAGCACTTGCGCCGTCGCTTGATCTCCCGAAAGACCTTGCAGCTTTGTCTTTTGCGAGAATGTTTGGCAGATCGATTTCCAGCGAGCCTCTTCTTCAAGGGTCAGTATCCCGAGTAGCTCTCGAAACTTGAGCATGTTCGACTCGCCATCGCGCGACAAGGTTTGGGAGTCTTGCTCATAGCTGGAGAGAATCAATCGCTGCAACTCGTCGTCGTTCATCACTGGAACGACCTTCTCCGCGATCCGGTTCATGTTCCGATAACTACCTTGCAACTTGAATGCTGGCTCGGTGCGATAGTCATCCGACTGCGCTGCGCTCCGAATGTATTCCCGATTCATCGTCAACACAACGTCTCGAACCCGATTCAGCTTCTGCAATACGGATACCATCTCGCGAACATCATCGACGGAGAAGTTCGCCTCCAAATCGATTCCCTCCGCGCTCCCTCGCGCCGAAGCGAGAATCAATGCTCGCTGGTCTTGGCTCGAAGCTCTCGAGAGTGGTAGCAGCGATGTGTTGCTGGTGAGGCAGTTTTCGAGATAGGACATCTCAAAGGCTTCGAGGCTATCCCCGATGATTTCCCCAAGGTTGTACACATCGGCCCGGTTTGCCAACATGTCGGGGATTTGAAAACGTTGGCCACTTTCGTTGTAGGGGTTCCCTGCCATCACCACGGCGAACTTGCGCCCTCGCAAATCGTAGGTCTTCGACTCCCCTTTCCACACTCCTTCGATCCGACGCGTGGCATCACACAAAGGAATGAACTTTTGCAACAATTCGACATTGCAATGCTGAATATCGTCGAGGTAGAGCATCGTGTTGTCCCCCATCTCCAGGGCCAAATTGATCCGCTCTACCTCCTCGCGCGATGCCGCATTGGGGGCTTCGGCAGGGTCGAGGGAGGTTACCCCATGTCCGATCGCAGGACCATTCACCTTTACAAAGACGAGCCCCAACCGGTTGGCGATGTATTCCATCAGTGTTGTTTTTCCGTACCCTGGTGGGCTGATCAAAAGGAGCAGCCCCATCCGATCTGTTCGCTTGTTATCCCCTGAGGCGCCGATCTGTTTCGCGAGATTGTCTCCAACGCGAGGGAGATAGACACTATCGATCAATTGGTTTCGGACAAAGCTCGTGAGGACCTTCGCCTTCAAATCATGAGTCTTGATCCGTTTATCTGCTTCCGCAGACAACCGATGCTTCGTTTCTTGAAGCCGATTCCAACGCGGCATGGTCTGTCGAACGTGGGCTGTTAAACGCCTCCAGAAATCGTGGTATTGAAATGCAAGGACGCCATTTTGAATCAAGGGATGATCCCCGAGCATTCCACTCAACTCACTCCTCCGCGCAGAACGATCTCCCGAAGTTGGTCGTGGCCCGGGCGTCTCGCCCGGAGTCGCTTTCTGAACGCTGGGCGAGACCCCCGGGGCACCTAGAGGAAGACGATCGATCAGCAACCATGCCAATTCAACGGAATACTCAGGTGCAATCCCTTGTTCTTCCAGTTCGCTTGCGTGGGAATCGTAGAAAGATTTCGCGAACCGGTTGGCGATGTCCCAACGCTCTTGAATCCCCAACCTCTCCGATCCGATCCAACGAGAAAGCTCCTTCGATTGGTCCTCCCGAAACTCGCTTAAGAGTTTTCGAAACATCCATTGCGATTCTTCAGAGACGGGGAACTGCTCCGAATCGACTCGAATGGATTGGACGAGAAACTCGGCTGCTTGGTGATGCCAATCTGTCTCTGTGTTTCTCTGTGCCTCTGTGTTTCCAAAATTCCTACGCTGCTTTAGTTCGGAATCTAAGGATGCGAGGGTTTGTTCTATTTCTCCGATGATCCGCGGACTCGGGCGGGTTCCTCCGGCCAAAGTATCCACCCCCTTGGATGCGAGGATCCATTCCTGGAAACGTTGCCGAGTCTCGTTATCCAAGAGGTTAGACCAGGCATAAGCGGCGGTTGCTCGCAACGCGGGGGGGAAGGTTAGCAGTCCCATAGCCCCCTGCGCGACAAGGATCCGATCCAGGATCTTGACCGCGTCCAGATCATGCACGCCCCTCGCATAACCATCCTGATACCGAGATTGCATGAACCCGCGAATCAGCTCGATCTTCTCGGGTTCACTGAGGCTCCGAAGTTTCTCGGGCTCATTCCCCGTCGCGATCAGGTAGGCCAATGTCTCAGCACGATACACGGTAGGGGATTCGCTCGGGAAGGGAGCGTCCCATAGATCTTTCGACTCCTCCAGCTCCGGTGCATGGATTGGTTCGAAGTACTGAGTCCCTGTGATATGAAGATGGATCGTCCCGTTGCGAACGACCGTCGTCAATTCCGTCGCCTGCTGATTGACGCTGAACGCATGGTTCCCGAGAGTGATAAGTCGGTTTCCGTCGCTCAAAAGCTCCCGGCGATCTCGTTGCTGTCGCATCGCGTCATCGGAAACCGACTTGAGACGTGAAAGGACATCCTCTTGGCGGACAGAATCTCCAAGCTGTTTCAGTTGCTCCGCGATTTGTCGAACCCGCTCGACCATCAAGTCGGAGGCGAAGTAGGCGCGCAACTCGTTCGGGTCATCGATTCGATTCGCCTTCGATTGAATCCCCGCGATCATTCGGTCGGCGGCGACGACCAGCCCGTTCGCTCGCTTGGTCCGGGTTTCGACGAGCTGAACGCGCTTTGCTTCGAACGCATCAGCGATTGCTTGCCGTTTCTCGGTCAGCCGGAGAAGGAGCTCATCGGAATCTGCATAGCGTCCCTCAAGTTCTTCGACTTGCAGGAGGAGTCGCGTCAATGCGAGATCGACCTTGTCCGGCTCGTCGGCTCCCTCCAAAGCACCTGCCATCGATTGATCTAGGAGCTTCGATTGAGAAGCGTAGTCCGCGTCCAGCTCTCGATGGACCACTTCTCGGAGGTGCGCCCTCAAGCGGGCACGATCTCGGTTAAGCTCGGCGAGAACATCGGAGATGCGATCGACGATCTCCGTTCTTTGGGTGGTATCCTCGATCCGTAGTTGAGAAACTGTTTCGATCAGCAGCTCGAGCGACTCACCGACCTTGTTGTAGCTCTCTTCGATCTTCTTACCGTCAGCCGCCGTTTTGGATCGATCGACTTGCTCGTGATACTCGGCGATTCGATCTCGATACACTTGAAGCGATTCAGGTCTTAGAAGATGTTGAACGCATCGGTTCCCGAATCGTTCGCCGAACTCGATCAATTGTTTTTCTAACAACTGAACCGCATCGAGATCGATGTAGCGAAGTTCTTTGAGTTGAACGACGACGCCTCGTTGAGCACGGACCGAAGCGAGCCCCTCAACAAACTGCTCGACATTCTCAAACTTCTGTCGATCGACCTTGCGGACGAGCTCTTCGGCGGCGTTTTGTGCCTCCGCCAGGGCCTTTTCACTTTGCTGTCGGATTCGAACGACCTTGTCGAATTCTTCGACCGCCGCGTCCGCTGCTTCGCGGATCCTTTGAATCGGCTCCGAAACATTTCCTGCTTCGGGTCGGTCGAGCCAAAAGTAGGTATCGAGAATATCTCCGGCTAACTTGGCGAGATCGCTATAGAGGCCTGCATAGGAATCGTCCCGGTCGATCAGGTTGAGGAGTTCTTGGCATTCCGACATCCCTCGAACCAGATCCTGATTGCCGATCTTGAAGAGATAGGAATCCGATTGGATAGCGGGGCGGAAGGAGGGGCTCGTGAAAGGAGTTTGCCAAACTTGGATCGCATGGTGCTTTTGGGGTTGGTCCTCCGCACGCATGCTCAACATATGCCCATCGGGCATGAAAGCTTGGCCGTGGCAAACCAAGGGGGTGTCGACCGCTTGTCGGATCAAGTTGTACCGGAGTTGAACGTGGATCCCAGACTCCGGTTGTAGGAACAAATAGAGGAAGTCCTCGCCGTTGGGAGAACGCCGAAGAGAGTCGAACGATAAAGAAGTAAGCCCATGTTCAAATTGCTTCCGATCCCCCGATTGGAGCACGTAGCCATTCGGGAAGATGAGCCCTTGATCGTTCGGCAGGGAGAGGCACGCGGCACCGATTCCATCGAGCCGTTGCACCTCGGTCCTCTTGCTACTGTAGACCAGATAGCGGAAGTCTCGTTCCTGATAGGGGCGGACTTTCAGAAGAATCAAATGGTCGAGGATCGCGTAGAATGTTTCCGCATCATCGAGCGTTTGATCGGGGTTGTCGACCGGTTCGCGATAGATTCCCAGTCCATCTTCGGTGTTGTCCTCGATCTTGATCGTCAAGTCCCCCCCAACGCACTCGACGAAGAGTTTGTCTTCGATGGAAATATGCGGACACTTACCTTGACGGTGGCTATCGCGCGTAGCGCGTCGCCACTGAAACGAGGTTTGAGGTGTCGGCTTGATCTCCGCTTCGCTTCGGCCATCGATGTAGTGAAGCTCTTCTTTGTCGATGGCCCACTTAAAGGCTTTGAAGCTTGTGATCGTCTTCCCGGTTTGGAAGATCATGTACAAGAAAGGACCGGCTTCCAAGAAACGAAGGAAGGTCGCGTTCTTGTAGTAGCGAAAGAGTTCCGCGAAGTCCCGTTGAAACTGTGGATCTTCGAGGGGGCCTAGAGAAAGGGTTGACGCATGGTCCGCTTCGTAGCGATAGAGGCTGAAGACATCCGACCAGAGGATTTCGGATTTGAGTCCGAACTGAACATTGCATCCGAGCAGGATCGTATTCCCGAACGCAAACAGGTCTCGTGGAATGCAATTGTGTTCGGTGGTGACGTGAAGAGTCGACAGAAGCTTCGTTTCGAGGTTTCCGAAGACGGCCGATCGTTCCGCATTGAGCTTTTCCAGCCTGTTTCGAAGATCGGTTGCCCCTTCCCGAAGGCGGTTTCGAAGTACCTCATAGGTTCCTTGGGCAAGAGTAGAATCGACCATGTTGTCTCGAAGCTGTGTGAATGCAAACGGCAGAAGTAGTTCTACCGAGGTAATCCATTGATACTAATCCAAAAGGCTTTGGGGCGTTTGGCCGATGCGTAAGCGAGGTTACGAAAATCACAACCCGACGCGTTAGCGAGGGACCGCGCTGGCAACTAGGCATCCATCCAAGGTCTCACAGCACGCCCTTCGTGCCAGAGGCGTGCCACCCGGCGCCTGAGATATTCCCGACAAGGGCTACGTTCACTCGCGCCGCAGTCCCTCGCTAACGCTTCGGGTTGTGATGGGGGACGCTTCGCGTCCTCCCCTTTTTGCCGATGCGTCAGGTCTCCCCGGAGCGTAGGATTCCTCCTCTCCGCCGCTTGCCAAGATAGACTAGGCTCTAAAAACGATCATTTGGGGCGCCAAAGAGGCCCCAACTTACCTATTCTGGGATTTCGACGAAAATATCGTCACCATCAACATAAACCGGATAGACCTCCGATTTGATTTTAGGGTTTTCCACCCAGCAACCATCCTTCAACCCGAATTGCCACCCGTGCCAGGGGCAGGCAACGGTCCCTTGATAGAGGCAGCCTGCCGCGAGAGAGGCTCCCATGTGAGGGCAAAAATCATCCATCGCGTAGTACTCCCCTTCGGAGAGGAACAAGGCGATCATGCGGGTGTCGACCGGGAACGCCCGTCCCTCGTTCTCCGGGACATCCCCCTTCTTTGCGATAAAGATTCGTCGACTCACCAGCTCAATTCCCAATCAACCCGATTCTGATTTCTTTTTCAGAATTTAAGTCGATAACGACTTCGGAGTCAAACCCGAGGAGGACGCGGCGGCCGCTGGCATCGATCACTTGACCGACTTGGTGGCTGCCGGCGGAATCGACGACTACCATTCCGGCATGCTTGGCGATACTGTACGAATCGGGGAGTTCTAAGAGAACTTCACCGAGTTGTTGGCGATTGTTGATCACTCTGGCTTGGATCAGGTGGTCGGTGTTCACGATCGATTGAATCGATTCACCGTTCTTTCCGCGGCGTTTGGCGATACTAACCTTTTCGGTTCCGAGTCCATAGCCGCCAGCGTTCTTCCACTCACCGTTGGGGGGTTGCTTCTTGCCTCCCTGGTAGGCAACCGGAGCGACGCCATCGGCACGTCGCATCGATACGGCATCCGCTTCGGAGGGGCGAACGATTTCGGGAAGAGTCGCATCGGACTCGTTCTTATCTCGCTCCGGTGGAGTAACCAGCTCTTCGATTTCGGTGGGAGGTGGTGCAGGAAGTTCCTCGGGGGCTCGGCGAACCATCTGGCCCGAACACTTTCGTCCCGCAGCTGCTGCCAAGCCACGGATTTCCGCAGAGGGTTCCTTATAGCAACCAAACTCATCCTTCCCGGAGGCGATATCGTTCAGCTTATCGACGATTTCTTGCGTGCAGCAAGATGTTTCGCAACCGGTTCGGCATTTAGAGCAATTCCCGGAGGTCGTGCAAATAGCCTCGACCGCGGCCTTCTTGACGTCTGGGTCGCAATCCCCGAGAGCGTCCAAGAACGCTTTGGCGACTTCGTCGTCTTTGTTATAGCAACCGCAATTGACCTCGGCGAGGAACTTGATTGCTTTGATCTTCTGCTTCTTCAGATCTTGATCTTGCTTGATCTTCGCTGCGGCCTTAATGACCTCAGGTTTTTCGGGAGCAAGGTTCGCTGGATCGGCGATACGGAGGAGAGGCGGCTTTTTCTCAAGCCCGGGGAATTTCCCAGACCGATTGAGAGTCGCGTCACGAAATCTCGCGGAGGCTCCCGTGACCCCGAGTTTGTCCCAAATTGTGGGAACCTCCATCGGAGTTGTAACACAGCCCGTGACAGTTGTGCTTACAAACAATGCTAGCCATCGGGCGAACTGTTTTCGACTACGTTTGCGATCCATCGCGATCATCCTATCCTAGACCGACTGCAATTCGGAACTTGCAGATCCTTTAGGCATCCATACCCGAGATCACTCTTCGGTCGATTCGCTATTAGTCAATCGCATTATTCCTGGCCGACATAACAGCTTCTCTATTTTAACATTCGCGGATTGGGGGGACTTTGAGAAGCATTTCGCCGCATAGCGGCGGGGTATCGGCGCGAGCGAATACAAGATGTTTGGCTGACGCGTAAGCGAGGCTCGACAATCACAACCCGTGGCGTAAGCGAGGGACAGCGCTGGCAACTAGGCATCCATTCGCCCTTAGCCTTAACCGTAGGTCAAGGAGGTAGCCCCGGGTAGGGGCGTCTCGAACTTAGGCGTGGGCCTCAAAAAGTTGGTGTTGTGGGGATTTAGGTTTGCGCAAATTTCGTTCTCAGATTCGCTTCTTGTCCGACCGGGGCTCGCCCCCGTCGGACGCCGCTTTGACGCCCTAGAACGCGCCGCGCTTTAAGATATCTGCTCCCCTCGCCCCTTTTAGGGG
>CAYMXM010000225.1:0-7838 GCA_964394065.1 uncultured Pirellula sp.
AAGTTCAGACGTGTGATGGAGTCAAGTATAGAGGATCGATCAGGGGGAGTGCAAACAGCTCGAGAGCGAATTTAAGGTTCGAATATTCGATAAGATTCACGATGGCTTGTCGCGATCGATACCCGCATCACGTATCATGAGGAGGGGGATTTCCTTCTTTTTATTTAATCCAACCCATGACCTCAAACATTCCTTCCATTCATCCTGAATCAACCAGAATAGGTTGGATTGGGACTGGCGTGATGGGGCGGAGCATGTGCTCCCATCTTTTCAAAGCCGGCTACGACGTTTCTTTCTATAATCGCACTCCAGAGAAGGGTGAGCCTCTCGTGCGTCTAGGGGCGCAAGCGTGCAGCTCTCCAAAAGAAGTTGCTTCCCAAAGCGACGTCTTGTTTTCGATGGTTGGTTATCCAGCCGATGTAGAAGAGGTTCTCCTCGGTTCTGAAGGGGCCCTCCACTCCATGCGGGAAGGGGGAGTTCTCGTCGATATGACGACGAGCAGGCCATCCCTCGCCGTGACGATCGCAGAGGAGGCGAGGAAGAAAGGTTGTCACGCGTTAGACGCTCCTGTCTCGGGAGGGGACATCGGCGCCAGGGAAGCGAAACTCTCGATCATGGTAGGTGGCGAGAAGGAGATTTTCGAATCGTTGAATCCCCTTTGGAAATTGATGGGGAAGTCGATCGTCTATCAAGGTCCCGCCGGGAGTGGGCAACATACCAAGATGGTCAATCAGATCCTCATTGCATCGAGCATGGTAGGACTTTGCGAAGCGCTTCACTATGCCACTCAGAGCGGGTTGAACCCTGAAACAGTCCTCGAATCGGTTTCCTCGGGAGCCGCAGGGAGTTGGTCTCTCAGCAACCTTGCACCTCGCATTCTCAAAGAAGACTACTCCGCAGGTTTCTTCGTCGATCATTTCGTGAAAGACCTTGGAATCGTGCTGGAAGAAGCGAACCGTCTCGGCCTGAAGTTACCCGGTGTCGAACTAGCCCATCGCCTTTACTCTGAACTCCAATCCCAGGGGCATGGTAGAAGCGGCACTCAAGCGTTGTACAGGCTAATGTAGGTCAAGGCAATCCCAACCCGACGCGTTAGCGAGGGACAGCGCTGGCAACCACGCTCCAATGCAAGATCGCAGCACGCCCTTCGTGCCTCAGGGCCGTGCCACCCGGCGTACGAGATATTCCCGACAAGGGTTACGTGCATTCGCGACGCTGTCCCTCGCTAACGCGTCGGGTTGGGATGGGGGGTAGAAACAAAAAAACAAGTTGGTCGCGGGTGCCAACTACACCTCCGGTGTGTTCCGTGGTCGCTTTGGGGGCGAAGGTGATTGCAATAGAAACGAAGATTGACCCGCTATCTCGATCTAAGATGGATGCAGCAACCACTTCACACACCCTACGATTACTAAAGCCCAAAGCCTCCTGAGTCGGAGGCGTAGTCTAACGGAATGAATTCCGTTCTACTAACTTTCGAATCGCTGCAGGGAGGGCTTCGCGTTCGACTTGCAGCACTCGCGCTTGAAGCGACTCCGCTGTGTCTCCATCGAGTACCTCACACGTTCGTTGCAAGAGGATCGGACCGTGATCGTATTGGTTGTCGACGAAGTGTACCGTACAACCTGTTACCTTAACCCCAAAGTCGATCGCCGCTTGATGGACGCGAAGACCATACATCCCTTGCCCGCAAAAGGAAGGAATCAACGAGGGATGGATGTTGATAACCTTCTTCTCAAAGTCGGGTGGAATGAGGACATGCTGAACATATCCAGCCATCACGACTAAATCGACGTTCGCTTCGCGGATCGGATCGAAGATCTGGGATGAATGCTCCTCCGCCGAAACGGTTTTCTTCTTCGGTACAACAAGAGTTGGTATCCCGGCATCGATTGCAAATCGCAGCCCCCCCGCGTCCGCTCGCGAGCTGATCACCAATTTGAAGTCGACATTGAGCTTCCCAGCATCTCGCAAATCGATCAGATTCTTGAGAGTCGAGCCGCCACCTGATATCAATACCGCGAGCGAAAGGGGGTTCATAAAATTTCAGTAATGCTGTGAAGCATACTTGTCTGGGGAATTGGAAGTTGCTTGTCCGAATGGGGCTTAGGGGGAACGCGAAGCGTTGCCCCATCACAACCCGACGCGTTAGCGAGGGATAGCGTCGCGAGTGAACGCAGCTCTTGTCGGGAATGTCTCGGTGCTGTGGCACATCCCTAAGGCACGAAGGGCGTGCTGAGACCTTGGATGGATACCTGTTCGCCAGCGCTGTCCCTCGCTTACGCCACGGGTTGTGATTTTTGTGGCCCCAACTCGCCCATATTACTAGCACTTCTACCCCTCACCCCCGGCCCCTCTCCCCTAAAAGGGGCGAGGGGAGCAGATAACTAAAGCGCGGCGCGGCCTAGTGCGCCAAAGCGGTGTCCGACGGGGACAAGCCCCAGTCGGACAAGAAACACCTAATTTCCTACGGAAAAAATGCTTCACAGCTCCCGTTATCGAAGGATCGAATCCTTATCGATAGATTATCCCTATCGATAGATCAAATACTTCTCGCGACGGTCTAGGAACTTACGCACCCCATCCACCGCGATCTCTTGAAGCTCTGGCCATTCCTTCTCCGCTAAAATCGCATCCGCCATCTTCTTGCAGCCTAGCAATCGGTTGAGGGACTTCGTCTCCCACTCTTCCTTATGAAGCGCTGCGAGCTCTTTCGCAATGACCAAGCCCGTTTTGACCGATTGGAACTTCTCGCGATCGATTACGTCGAACATGACCCCTCGGCAAAGGGTGTTCTCGTGCTTGCTACTCGTCGGTGTGAACTCGACGGGGATGAAGACGATACCGGGAAGCTGGGCGTTATTCAATCGTCGAGCAAGCTCCATTCCGTTCATCCAAGGAGCGCCGATCCATTCAAAGGGGGTATCAGTTCCTCGCCCTACGGAAATGTTGGTTGTCTCTAGCAAACCAATTCCCGGATACAGAACTGCTTGCTTCACCGACCGCATGTTCGGGGATGGGTTGATCCAACGAAGTCCAGTGGACTCAAAGTGAGTTTCCCGGTTCCATCCCTCGCACTCGACGACATGCAGATCGAGATCGAGTTTGAACTCCGCCTTAAACATCTTCGCCAGTTCCCCCACCGTCATCCCGTGCTGCACGGGGAGCGTGTGGTATCCGACGAAAGATTCGATGCCTGGATCGAGCATCGGGCCGGCAACATCCGATCCGTTGATCGGATTGGGACGATCGAGGAC
Source organism: uncultured Pirellula sp. (assembly GCA_964394065.1). Taxonomy (GTDB): domain Bacteria; phylum Planctomycetota; class Planctomycetia; order Pirellulales; family Pirellulaceae; genus JBKCUI01. The sequence continues at coordinate 3,255 of CAYMXM010000225.1, forward strand.
GACGAACTTCTTCTTGTGCTCCGCCGCAGCTCGCATCGCTTCTCCCATCGTGGAGATATAGGTATAGAAGCGCGCTCCGATGTCTTGAATGTCGAAGACGATGGTGTCGATGTTCTCGATCATCTCAGGGGTGGGACGACGAGTTGCTCCGTAAAGGCTATAGATCTTCAAACCCGTCTCTTGGTCCTGACTATCTCCGACGTTCGAAATGTCGAGCTTCCCTTCAAAGCCATGCTCCGGCGAAAAGAGAACGGTCAACTTGAAAACATCGCTCTTGGCGAACATGGGAACGATCCAACCACCATCCCGGCTGATCGCCGTGTGGTTGGTGATCAAGCCAACCTTTTCCCCCGCGAGGAGTTGGTAGTTGTCCCGGCTGATTCGATCGAGTCCAGTCAGCGTATTCCCTGTGTAGACAGGGTTCACCGGCGAAGCAAGGTCGCTCGCGATGACGTTCAATATCTGCCCAGCCAAATAATTGACGGAGCCTTTTCCATCCGGGTGAACGCGGTTGCTCAGAAAGACGAAGAAGAGATCTTGCTCAGGATCGATCCAGAGAACCGTCCCAGTAAAGCCCCCATGCCCGACGGCTGAATCGCTTAGCAGATCTCCCTTATTGCTGGAATATCCACTCTGCTTGTCCCAGCTCAACCCGCGAACTCCGCCGGGGACAGCAACCCCGCGACTCATCAGTTGAAGAGTCGTCGGTGCAAAGACTTGTTTTTTGGCTCCGTTCCCATCTTGGACGGTCCCCTTGTTGAGAAACATCTGCGCATACTTGGCCAAGTCGTTGGCCGTCGAGAACAATCCCGCATGCCCTGCGATACCCCTCATCACGTACGCGCGTGGGTCGTGGACTTCACCGAGCATCCAAGCATCGTTTCGCGTTTCTGTCGGAGCAGCGCGGAGGCGAAGCTCCTCCTTGGGAAGGTACCCCGACTCCATCATGCCGGTCGGTTCGAAGACTTCCGTCCGAACGAACTCGTTGAGATTCTTACCACTCAGCTTCTCAACGATACTACCGAGGACGATAAAGTTTACATCGGAGTACTTGAAGGTGGTTCCGGCAGGTGCGGTCAAGGAAAGTTCGCAGATCTTCTTCCAAGCCTCTTCCGGGCCGTTGGCATAGTCGCGCATCCCAAGATCAGGAATGAGACCACTTCGGTGTACCAGGAGGTCCAGGATAGTGAGATCCTCTTTGCCGTTGACTCCGAAGTCCGGAAAGATCGAGGCGACGGTGTCGTTCAAGCGGAGCTTCCCTTGTTCGATCAGCTTCATGATGCTCGAACCGGTCGCGACCGGTTTGGTAATCGATGCCATGTCGAACACCGTGTCGGTCGTCATCGGTTCTGCTTCGGGTTTCACACGCTTATTTCCATACGCCTGGAGATGGACGATGGAGTTGACGTCCCCGACGCAAATAACGCAACCGGGAAGTTTGTTCTCCGCGATCGCTTCTGCAACCATCGCTTCGATACGGGCTTTGGCCGCATCGGATAGCTTTTTGGATTGAACGGCATTGGATTCAGCGGCATTAGCAGTCGATAGGATGAAATTTCCGTCGACTACCGGTAGCGTGAGCGTGCACGCTAGAGCGATAGAGCAAAGGAGTTTACGCATGGTCGTTTGTTGTTTCTGGTGCTCGAGGTAGGAAGGACTGGACGAGGAGTCCAGTCAAGAAGGTGGTCAAAGTGCCAAAGACCGCTAGCCATGGAAAAGCGATCTTCGTACCAAAGCTAGGAATCAAGGGTAATCCAAACTGCAAGAAGAGCATCATCGCCAGTCCTCCAGCCGCTCCGATCAAGGCGGCGGTCTGCGTACATGTCTTGGAGAAGACAGCCAACGAAAAGAAACCCAACAATATCCCCGTCGAGAATCCGGCGATGGTGAGTGCATTCCGAACGACGCTGTCATCAAACGTGCTAGCCCATATCCCAATCCCGACTTGAATGATTCCGAACGCCACGGTGAAGAGTCGAGTCACCAAAACCTGGGTGCGATCGGAGGGGAGGACGCGACAATTTGGTAGCCACAAGTCACTGACGACCGACGAGGCGGAGGATTGAAGGGAGCTGGAGAGGGTGGACATCGCGGCAGCGAGAATCGCAGCGAGCATCAACCCGATCAGCCCCGTATTCTGCGGGAAGGAATGGACGAGGAAGTGGGCGAAGACTTCATCGTTCTTAATGTTGGGCAACTCCCCTTGCTGGGCATAGAAGCAGTGAAGCAACGCACCGATGGTCAAGAAGAGAGCGAACTGAAAGAAGACGACGATTCCGCTCGTGATCACTGCCCACCTCGCGTCCCGTTCATCCCGTGCGCTCAAGTAGCGTTGCACCATCATCTGATCGGTGCCGTGAGATCCGAGAGAAAGAACCGCTCCCCCGATGATCCCCGCCCATAAGGTGTTCGAGTCGGTTAGAGAGAATCGAGGATCGATGAATTGAAATTTGTTGTTCGCCTCTGCGAACTCAAAGAAGGTCTTCCAGCCTTCGGGCAAGTAGCTGATGATCACAAAGACCGCCGCGATGGCGCCGACCATGTAAATGACAAACTGGATGCAATCGTTCCAGACGACCGAACGCATCCCACCAAAGTAGGTGTAGGCGATCGTGAGAACTCCCATCACGATCGCACTCCACTCCAACGGCCATCCGACCGTCTTTTGGAGAACCATCGCTGCGAGGAAGAGCCGGAGCCCATCCCCGAGATTGCGAGTGATCAAAAAAAGAATCGATGCACAGCGTTTGGTAAAGCCACCAAAGCGAACTCCGAGAATTTCATAGGCGCTGATGAGCTTCCCCTCGAAGTATCGTGGGAGAAGAAAGATCGTGACGAGAACTCGCCCAATTGCGAATCCCATCGCCAATTGCAAAAAGCGATACCCTGCACCGCTATAGCCATCCCCAGGGATGCTCAAGACAGTCGCGGTACTGGTTTCGGTGGCGACGATCGATATAAGGATTGTCCACCAAGGAAGATTCCGCCCACCGAGCAGATAAGCTTCGATCGTGTTATTCTTTCCGCGTAAAAAGAGTCCGATGAGGACCGATGCGCCCGTCGCAACCACCAATACGACGATATCGATAATTCCCAGCGACATTCCCATCTGCTACCTTTGCGTTTCCATTGCTTCAAAGCGTTGACGGCCCATCGCAGTCGAACACCTGCGAATAGGAAAGTGCCCATCATAGACACAATTTCAACTTTTTTGGTGAGCAACGACAATAATTCTTCCGGGGTAGTCTAAGATACTAACCCCTCCTTAGAGGTGGCCTGACGCATCGGTGATGGTGATAAGGTAATGGTGATAAAGAGGTGGGACGCGAAGCGTCCCACCCATCACAACCCGACGCGTTAGCGAGGGACTGCGTTGCGAGTGAACGTGGCCCTTGTCAGGAACATCTCGGGCGCTGGATGGCACGTCCCTAAAGCACGAAGGGCGTGCTGCGAAACCTTACATGGAATGCGTAGTTGCCAGTTCTGTCCCTCGCTAACGCGTCGGGTTGTGGTTGCGTGGCCTCGCTTGCGCATCAGCCAATCACCTTTGGTCTCCCCCTTATAGAACTTAGTTGTCTTACTTTATGGAAATCAGTCATCTTACTACCGAACAACGCAACGAGTCGTCCGCCAAGATCGACACCCTCTCCAGTCTTCAAATCGTTCAGTTGATGAACGACGAGGACCGCAAATGTGCCGATGCGGTCGCCGCTGTGGCCGATAAAGTTGCGCAAGGGATCGAGGTGATCTCGACCAAGATGCGTGCAGGAGGAAGACTTTTCTATATCGGTGCTGGGACTTCGGGGAGGCTCGGCGTTTTGGATGCGTCAGAATGCCCCCCTACGTTCAACACCCGCCCGGAACAAGTCGTCGGGCTGATCGCCGGCGGGCCAACCGCTCTCACGACCGCCGTGGAAGGTGCCGAAGACAGCCTCGAGCAGGCAGTCACGGATTTGAAGGGGCACCGGTTCAGTGAAGCCGATGTTCTCGTAGGAATTGCAGCGAGCGGTCGAACCCCGTACGTGATCGGGGGACTCGACTATGCCAGGAAAATTGGCGCAACAGCGATCGGACTCGCTTGCAACACACCGAGCGAGTTAGAGGACCACGCCGACTTCACCATCGCGCCAGTTGTAGGCCCCGAGGTAATCAGCGGCTCGACTCGGTTGAAGTCGGGAACGGTGACCAAGATGGTTCTCAACATGTTGACGACTGGAACGATGGTCAAACTGGGGAAGACCTACGGGAACTGGATGGTCGACCTGCGAGCGACCAACAGCAAGCTCAAGGCGAGAAGCATTCGGATGGTATCCACTTTGACAGGTGCGGATAGCCGTCAAGCAAGCGATACCTTGGATCGTTGCCAGGGGGAAGTCAAAGTGGCTGTCGTTATGATCGTCAAAAATGTTTCCGCTGACCAAGCACGCAAACTCCTCCAAGATTCGCAAGGAAGACTGCGGGAAGCAATTTCGGGGGAATGAGCTGAATTAGGGGTGAGGCTTGAGACTTGAGGCTTGAGGAAGAAGAGTGGGCTTCGCCCTTAGCTTTGACCGTAGGTCAAGGAAAGGTAGCCCCGGGTAGGGG
>CAYMXM010000226.1:0-7816 GCA_964394065.1 uncultured Pirellula sp.
CCCCTCTCCCCGAAGCGGGGCGAGGGGAGCGGATATCTAACTATTTCGGTTTTAGCTCTGCGTCCCTCTGCGCTCTCTGCGGTTAAATGGAAGCCCTCTTCTTCCTCAAGTCTCAAACCTCACCCCTCAAGTTTGACCTGCTTCAGCTTTCTCAGAATGCGGCTTTTGATTTGACGGACGTTGACGGTGGTTACGTTGAACTCTCGGGCAACCAACGCAGTATCCTTCCCCTCCAAATAGGCGCGGGAAAAAATCTCCCATGTTCTTTCATCGATCGATCCCCGAAGCAAATCCAACTTCTGTTTCAACCCTCCCGGTGAAACGGAATCTATCGAAGAATCGGACGAAGCCCTGTCATAGATGTGAAGTGCAGACTCCTCCTCTTGAATCGGCAACGCTCGACGCTGTCCTCTTCTCCAATCGGCGATCCGTCGCAACAGAATGCGATGCACCCAAGCTCGAAAAGCTCCAACCCCTGGTGGTGAGGCAAACGTGCTCACTCCCCTCGCGACCGAGATCCATGTCTCTTGGATCACATCCTCCGTAGTCGTGGCATCCAACCCTCGCGAACGGCACCACGCCGCAAGTTTGGGAGTGTATCGCTCTACAAGGCGAATCCACGCCTCTTCATCATCAACTCGAAGACCGGCGAGCAATGTGGGGCTCGTTCCCCATGTAGACGGGTCGGGAGTCCTGCTCATGGAATGGGGCTCGATTCTTGATCTACAAAGGGTTCGAAAAAAGATTCGATAAAACGACACCGAAGTGTCACGCAGGTTGCGACTCCATTGTAACTCCTCTTTCTATGGGAACATCCCTCTAGCGAGCCTTTACAATGTCAACTATGAACATCGACTCAACAGAAACTCAATTGCCTCCGATTCCTTGCCCAGAATTGGCAACTTGGGAAAGCTACCTACAAGGAGAAATCGAAGAATCCTTCGGGCAAGCTCTCGACGCCCATCTGGAACAATGCCCGGACTGCAATCGGAAACTAGAACAGGTTGAAACCTCTCGAGTCGCCGAGTTGGCTCCTACCGGTACTCTTGCTGATGAGCAGATCGTTGCGAATGTTGTCAACGCGGCCAAGTCCGGGAGGCTTCGCTGGGGCGAGACGAAGGTGCTGGGTTCCCTCGCAGCCGAAGACTCTAAAGCAAAAGGATCGATCGGTCCCTACCGACTCTTGGAACCGATTGCCAACGGTGGAATGGGACGCGTCTTCTTAGCGGAACACGCGCGATTGAAAAAGAAGGTCGCTTTGAAACTCCTCCCCTTGAATCATGCGAATCAAGGAACGATACAACGCTTCGAGCGGGAGATTGAAGCGATTGGAAAGCTCTCGCACGGAGCGATCGTTCAAGCAACCGACGCGGGAACCGATGCGGGGTATCTCTATCTTGCCATGGAATATATCGATGGTTGGGATCTATCGAAAACGCTCCGCTCGTCGCGCACGATGGCTGTCTGCGAAGTCTGCGAGATCGGCCGACAGGTAGCCCTCGCCCTTTCCTACGCCCATCATCAAGGAATGGTGCACCGAGACATCAAGCCGTCCAACATCATGCTCGACCGACAAGGAAACGTGAAGCTCCTCGACTTCGGACTGGTTCTACTCGATCGTTGGAATTCACCCTTGGGGGAGCTGACCACGGTCGGACAATTCCTGGGGACGCTCGATTACATGGCCCCCGAGCAAGCGGCCAAATCGGGGAGTGTCGATCATCGAAGCGATCTCTACTCGTTGGGTGCGACCTTGTTTCGGCTCCTCACCGGCGAACTGCCACTAGCAATGCATCCTCACCAATCTCCACTAGAAAAGCTACAGGCTCTTCACGATCACCAACCGGTACGCATTTCGACACTTCGAAAGGATCTGCCCAACGAGTTGTGTCGAGTGATCGATTCCCTTCTTGCAACTCAGCCGAACAAGCGTCCGGCAAGCGCAGCGTTGGTTGCCGAAATGCTGGAAAGTCTAGCCAAAGGAGGGGATCTGCAGCAACTTGCTAACGACCTTTCCCAAAGCACCCTATCTCCATCGTTGCTCCCACTATCTGAGCCACTGGAACCGATTCAACCGATCTTGCAGTCCTCAAAATTCCGTTGGAGGTGGATCCCGCTATGGATCGCAACCGCTTGTCTCCCCTTTGCGGGATACTTCGGATTCACACTGATTCTGGAAGATCCCTCCGGCAACTTGGTGATCGAATCCGAGTTGAGCGATTTGGAGGTGAAGATTGCTCGCACCGATGGAACGTCCGCTAAGGAGTGGCAGATCGAACAGGGAAGCAGTCTTACCAAGTTAAAAGCAGGTAGTTACACGATCGCGATTCCGTCCGACTCGGTGGTAGTCACACCTGATTTGGTAACTCTCTCGAAGGGGGAGACGGTCATTGCGAAGGTTACGAAGAAAACGGCGGAAGCTCCCGTTGTGGAAGAAACGAGGAGGGCTCCCGTCCCCAGGCAAAGAAATAGCGTTCAATCCACCGATCCCAAAATTCGTACGCTTGTGGAATCGCTAACCGAGGAGGAATGGAAGGCGTTTGAAAAACACTACGGAGATAGAGAGTATCTTGAGGTCGGTTTGACAATGCTCAAAACTCTGGATGACTTTGTGCCTTGGTACAATTTAGTCTCCATCCTTTCCCAAGAAGTGCTTCCGAACAACGAGCTTCTGGCTGAGGTGGTGACTCAACAGTTCAGGGAAAAGAAAAGCCGCTGGAAACAAAGTTGGATTTCCATGCTGTTCATCCTGCCCCCGAAAGAAATTGATAAAGAGCTTGTAAAGGATCTCACGGCTCCAGGTTCTCCAGGAACTCAAGCTTGCGACGAATTCCTTTTGAACCTCGCGAACCTTTCTTCGCTTGCAGGAGGCAGAGCCAAGGGTGGTTCGTCAAGCCATGAACTAGCAAAGCAACTCCCGCGATCGTGGAGAGCGTTGGATTCCCATTTGAAAAGAGGTTACGAAGCCGGCCATGTCCCCCCATTGCCCAAGCTCTTAGCCCCTTCGGCTCCAGACGATCAGTATAGTAGTCGCAACCAAATACTCCCCGCGATGGGGAGAATCCTCAAGGGAGATCCACGCACGTTTCTCAAAGAATATCCTTATGTTGCGTTTGCCTTTCTGGAAGCGCGTACTAGATGGGGGGCCTCTCCTGTCTCTCCAGAAGAGTTGGAAGATTGGAGGAGGGTCGCAACTTCGATTTCCAACACCGCCTACCAGCAATACAACTGGAGCCTATTCTTCGGGGCAACCCAGTATTACAAGCAAGCCTTCCCTGGTTCAGAATTTGACGAGGCGTATTGGCAAGCGATACTCCCAAAACTGGAAGAGCTGATGCTTCAGGCCGTAGAAAAGGATGCTCCCTTTCAATTTGGGTATGCAAACTATGATCCTCGATTTGCGGAAACAATAGGGGGTGGCTGGGATATCAATGGCCTCCCTCCTATGGCAGAAGGAGGGACCACCGAGAGGACTACGTCTCAAGTTCCCGTTTTTGAATGTGGCTTGAGAATGATCGAACTTCTCCCGGTTTCGCACCGCCCTGTGGAGTTACTACAGCGACTCAAAGGGTCTCTCGTCGCGAAGCTCGAACGTTTGGGAGAGAGTGGGGGGGAGGACTTGATTGTCAAAGGGCCCTACGGTGGTCCATTTTATTGGAAGCTCAACCCCGACAAAAAGGAAGTTGAACTTGTAGAGCGAAAGACTCTCAATAGCGAGGAACTAATACCGCGCGACAGGGACTTCGCGACACGCTTTTCCACCAAGATGGCGATTCGAAAGATTGAGTTTCTGATGGCAGAAGGGTCTTCGTCTATTCCTACCTTCTCGGTCGTTGCCAGCCATATGAGAAACTATCCTTCGGAGACCACGAGGACGGGAATAGGGATTGCGGGTAAAACGCGCGAAGAGAAAATGCAGTTCCACTTTAGCGCCACTGTCATAGAGGACAAATCGGAGTTCGTCCGCAATAATCGTGTTCTAGGAATGATCCGTGATATCGAGAGTTGTGTTGAACGAAATAGGAGATTGAATGGTGTCCCTAGTATCACTCCCCGTAGGAGCTTGAATGGTGTCCCTGGTTTCACTCCCCACCTTTCGCTCCTAAGATTCGATCGTGGCACCGTCTATATGACTTATGGAGATTCCGCAAAATACGATACCGAAGAGGCTCTCGAGAACTCCAGTTTCCCACGGATGCGCTTGGTCTGGGAAGAGAACCGCTGGAAGATTACTAGTGTCGAGATTCCTGAAAAGTAAGACAGGTTCATCTTGGAAAGAAAGGATAAGGGGGAAGACGCGAAGCGTCCCCCATCACAACCCGACGCGTTAGCGAGGGATAGCGTCCGAGTGAACGTAACCCTTGTCGGGAATATCTCAGGCGCCGGGTGGCACGCCCCTGAGGTATGAAGGGCGTGCTGTGAGACTTTGGTTTACCGGAGAGAGGGTAACTTCCATAGTCCAGAACCAGCCCCCCCGTTCTTCCTCATCCCTCAAGCCTCACCCCTCGCGCCTACCTATAAAGCCTGTAGCGATTGTACCAATCTCTCAGGAAGGCAATTGCCAAAATACGCTGTCAAATTGAATCTGGGATCCTAGTGGTGTCGAATTGTCTGACAGAGTGTACGAGTTACATCCAAACATTCAACGGACCGAGCCCATCTACAATCTATGGATCCCCAAGAAGCCTTTTTGAAGCAAGAGATCGAGTCGGCATCTCCAGCAAAACTTCGGTTCTTACTCCTTCAGAAGGCGCATGGATTATCCCTTGTCGTGCAGGATCTTTGGCGTCAAGGCAAGCACGCCGAAGCGGATCAATGGACTCTTCGCATCCAGGACATCACGACAGAGCTGTTGGCGGGTGTCGTCGACCCCAAGCACGAGTTGGCGCAGATCACTTCCGATCTCTACATCTTCATGTCGAAACTTATCGCTGCCGTCTTGATCGAGCGGGACGAGGAAGCCTTGCAAAACGTGACCGAGATTCTCGAAATCGAGATGGAAACGTGGCAAATGTTCGTTCGCAAGGAGTCGCTTGAGCAAGGTGGGAGTTTCTCTCAACGCATGCCGTTCGAAGAAGCATTTGCTCCTTCGCTAGATTCATTTTCCTTTCAAGCGTAAAAACGTGGCCCGGGCGTCTCGCTCGAACCAACCGTCGTAATTCCGGGCAGACATCCGAGTCACGCTTGAACCATTCGTCGCGGAGCGACTGCGCATAGCAGCAGCGGAAAAGCGCGAGCCCTCCGGTAACGGTCTGCATCTCAGAACTCCCCCCGTTGTTTCTACACTTTCAACGGCTAGTTAAATTCAGCGCAGGGACGCGGAGACGCAGAGTCGCGGAGATTTAACTTCTCTGTAGCCCAACTCCTCTGCGTCCCTGCGCCTCCGCGTCCCTGCGTTGAATTAAAAAAATGCTTAACGGCGTTGCGCTTTACCCCAACTTCCCCCGAATCTCCCCCGTAATCCGCCCCGGCTCATCTCCGTTCCAAATCGCCGAACCGACGACGACTCGAGCGATCCCTGTATTCAAGACTTCCGGCAGATTGGCAAGGTTAATTCCTCCGATCGCGAAGGAGGGGAGATGGGTTTGATCGATCTCTTCCGCGACTTGCGAGAGGAAGTCAAGTCCTGCAAAGGAGTCGAACGATTTCGTCTGCGAGGGGAAAGTTGGTCCGCACCCGATGTAGTCCGCTTTCCGTTGGAGAGCATCTCGCACTTGCTCGATCGAGTGTGTAGAGAGCCCGACGATCGATTGAGGGGATAGAAGCGTTCGGGCTTGAGAAACGGTCAAATCAGTCTGGCCAACGTGCAAACCAAATGCGTTGGTGAGTCGGGCGAGATCAGCTCGATCGTTGATGATGATTCGCGTTTTGAGGGGATCGATTGCGTTGTGGGCGGCGGCTGCGTATTGAAGAATCTCACTCGCATCTTTGGATTTGTCTCGGATCTGAATCAGCTCAGCCCCTTGTTCCGAAATCTCGCAAACTCGTCGAGCAAACGTTGCTAGATCGGGGCGACAGTCGGCGAGCACGTACAATCTTGCGTTGCGTAAAAAGGAGAGATCGCGCTGCAAGGCAAGGAGGAGGGAAGCGTTCAAGTCATAAGTTTGGTATCGAAGTTTTTCGAGTTCGGGAGCCGATTCGGGAACCTGAAACTTTGCAATTTCTTCGAGACACCGAAGAGCTTGTTGCAAGCGATGGGAGGCAGCCGCCGCGATATCGGGAAAGCCCCCTGATCGATCCCCTTCGGACGGCACTTTCTGAGTTCGCCCCACGTCACCTTCTGCATCCCGCGAGTTCCATAGCTCGGGGGCATTCCACGTGCGAGTCGCATGTCGAAGGGAATGCCGAACGGTTTTGTATTCCCGTTGATGAGTGCTCAGGTCATGAAAACGAGCGATATCCTCAAGAGTCCGAATCGCCTCGTAAGCCCGATTCAAGTTTGCATCCAGAATACGAAATGCCCTCTGCGAGTCGGCATGCGATAGCGAAGGGGGAAAGGAATGGGAATCGTCTGTAGGTTCCATGTTGACTAGCCCGCCCCCTATCATCAGAATACTTCGATACTTCCCTGTTGTCCCCACCAAGAACAACATGGAATGCCCTCGTAGCTCAGTTGGATAGAGCGCGGCTTTCCTAAAGCTGAGGTCGCAGGTTCAAATCCTGCCGGGGGTACTCTCACTTTAACAATGTTTTTCCAGGTCGGACGCTTCCACTAAGCGTACCGGGAACATCCCGAGCGACCCTGCAAAGTCGAAGTTCATACCGTAAAACTGTTCTACCACGACGGTACGGGACGGGCAACCTCAAGCCTGCATTCGTTCGATTCGTGGTTCATCCCCCGGTCTCTCTGCGCTCCCCTGCGTTCTCTGCGGTTAATTCTCAGTAGCCAATCGCTGCTTGACGGTGGCTTGGTGAGCCCTGAATGGGAGGTTGAATGGCTTTGAGATGGAAGCACGACCGCTTCACACACCCTACGAGAGAGAAGTAGGACGCATGAAGTGGTCGCCGATGCCAGCCTTAAATATCAAGCCTCACCCCTCAAGCCTGCATTCGTAAGATTCGTTCGATTCGTGGTTCATCCTTCAGTCTCTCTGCGCTCCTCTGCGTTCTCTGCGGTTAATTCTCAGGTGCCAATCGCTGCTTGTCGGGGGCTTGGAGAGCCCTGAATGGGAGGCCGGCTCACAGCGCTGACGGCGGCGTTGATTGGAAGCGTTGTTTAACGGAATGAATTCCGTTCTACATTGGCCGCCATCAGCGCCGTGAGCCGGCTTCCCGTTCAGGGTCGCTCAAGCCCCCCGCTGGCAGCGAATGGCTGTAGAGAGTGTTTAACCGCAGAGGGCGCAGGGAAATTTCAACGAGAGACGCTGAGACGCGACTACCACATCAGCAACTCTTGGTGCCACCGATTGGTTCGATGCAACGTCGATCTCACTAACGGAGAAATTCGAGTTCATCAACTTCGACGCCGTGAACCCACTCAACAGCCGATCCTTAAATCCATTCCCTACAAAATCCCTACGAAACGCTTCAGGGAGTGACCTCTTTTGACTGACACTTTGTCATCTCGCGACAACTCAACTGACCTCTTTTGACTGACACTTGGCCCCTCAAGCCTACATTCGTAAGATTCGTTCGATTCGTGGTTCATCCTTCAGTCTCTCTGCGCTCCTCTGCGTTCTCTGCGGTTAATTCTCAGGTGCCAATCGCTGCTTGTCGGGGGCTTGGAGAGCCTTGAATGGGAGGCCGGCTCACGGCGCTGACGGCGGCGTTGATTGGAAGCGTTGTTTAACGGAATGAATTCCGTTCTACATTGGCC
>CAYMXM010000227.1:0-7797 GCA_964394065.1 uncultured Pirellula sp.
CCTCGCTAACGCCACGGGTTGTGATGGTAGGACGCTTCGCGTCCTACCCCTTACCACCGTGCTTCTACCCCTCTCCCCTAAAAGGGGCGAGGGGAGCGGAGATCTGAAGCAGAAAGATGACTTGCTCTCTTACCCGCACTGCTTTTGATAAGCATCCCAGCTCAGGAGCTTATCCAACTCGCTCGGGTCGGATAGCTTCACCTTCATGATCCACCCTGCGTTGTACGGATCGCTGTTGAGGATCTCCAACTGGTTCGCCAAGGAATCATTCACCTCGACGATTTCACCACTGACCGGGCTGTACATCGGACTTACCGCTTTAACACTCTCGACTTCGCCGAACTCCTGTCCCGCTGCGACCTGCTGCCCCACTTTGGGGAGAGCCATAAAAACAAGGTCTGTCAACTCGGTAACGGCGAACGCGGAAATGCCGACGGTCGCTACGCCATCGGCGACATGAACCCATTCGTGGGATTCACAGAACTTCAGTTGCTCGGGGGAAATGGTCATTTCGAAGTCGATCGTTTGTAAAAGGGAATGGAAACTAAGGTCGCAGGGACTTGCGATCCTCGAATATCAATTTGCACTTCGCTCCCAACTTGAGCCGCGTCGGGCTGAAGATAAGCCATCGCAATCGGAACGCCGAGGGTGGGTGAGAAGCTGCCACTGGTCACCTCACCGATCACTTGGGAGTTTTGATCAAGCACTTTCGAACCTTCTCGGGCTGCTCGTTTTCCTTCAAGCTTCAACCCGACCCGTTTGGGAATTCTTCGGTCATATTTCCATCGTTCCAATGCTTCGCTCCCGATGAACTGGCGACCTTGGAGGTTGCAGGCGAATCCCAAGCCGGCTTGGTAAGGGGTGATCCCTTCGTTGAGCTCGTGTCCGTAGAGGGGCATTCCGGCTTCCAGGCGAAGGGTGTCCCTCGCTCCCAGGCCAGCAGCTTTGACTCCCAGATTGCGCCCCGCAAGCATGATATTCTCCCATACGCGGGGAGCGTCTTCCGACTTCACGATCAGTTCGAAACCATCCTCTCCGGTGTAGCCCGTCCGGGAGACAATACACGGTTTCCCCATCTGCTCGGTCACCTTGGAACGATAGTAGTCGAGAGCGAGCGCACTGGCCGGAAGAAGAGGTGTGCAGATCTCGACCGCCTTGGGGCCTTGAACTGCGATCATCGCGGTTTGGTCGGTGACGTCGTTGAACTCGACATCGGGAAAATCCTTCAAATGAGGTTGGATCCACTTGACGATCTTTTCGTGGTTCCCCGCGTTGACGACGAGGAGAAAATAGTTCTTCTCGCTCGGGCTCTGCATGCAACTGACCAAGACATCGTCGAGAATCCCCCCCTCCTCGTTGCACATCAACGAGTAGCGTACTTGACCGATCTCCATGTCGGTAACGCGGCGCGTAAGAAGATGATCGAGCAGTTGATCCGCTCGGGGACCATCGAATCGAAGTCTCGCCATGTGCGAAACATCGAAAACACCTGCTCCAGTTCGAGTCGCGTTATGCTCCGCAACGATCCCTTCATACTGAATCGGCATTTCAAAGCCCGCAAACTCTGCCATGCGCGCCCCTTGGGCCTTGTGCCAATCATGCAATGGTGTGAAAGAGAGCTGCGAACTCATACTACTCGGGGGCTTGGGTTTTCAACGAACGGAAGAAAATGGCGAGGCATGAGCATAACACATTCCCCCTCAGAATCCAGTCCGTCACGATTCTCGGTCTTCTTGGTCCTTCTTGTACTCGTACTCGTACTCGTACTCGTACTCGAGATTCGAGATTCGAGATTCGAGCGAGTACGAGTACCGCTGCGCTGAGTACGAGGGGGTGCGCTCTAATTCCGCTCCCCTCGCCCCGCTTCGGGGAGAGGGGCTGGAGGTGGTCTGACGCATCCGTGTTAAGAGGGCGGATGCGAAGCGTCCCCCATCACAACCCGTGGCGTAAGCGAGGGACAGCGCCGCGAGTGCACATAGCCCTTGTCGGGAATATCTCCGGCGCCGGGTGGCACGCCCCTGAGGCACGAAGGGCATGCTGTGAGACTTGACTTGGATGCCTGATTGCGAGCGCTGTCCCTCGCTTACGCCACGGGTTGTGATTTTCGGGCCTCCCTTCCGCTTTCAGCTTCTCCCAATCCGCAAACCGATGTAAATCCCAACTCATTCCGTTAAAATCGAATCAGCCCGTTCTGATTCCACCAAGATCTTCCCCACCCAATGGCATCCGACTCCACGCGAACCGCGAGATCAAACGCTACTGAGGCTATTCAGTCGTATCTCCGTCGCTTCACTTGGGAACTCAATCGGTTCCGTACCGTGAAAGGACTCCTCCTAGCTGGCCTTACCCTTCTCCTCGGTGTTTATTCCCTCCTCGTTCTCGATTCCCTTCACCCCCTCCCTCCATGGGCTCGCTGGGGACTGACGAGCTTCCTATACCTCATAGCCCTCGTCCTCCTCTGGCAGGGAGGTTTGCGCCATTGGATGTGGAGAGGGGCAACCTTGAAAACCGCTCGACTAGTCGAACATTTGCATCCCCACTTTCAAGAACGATTGATTGCAAGCGTCGAATTAAGCCTCCCAAGAACATCCCCTCCCTACCATTCTTTACAGTTCGAAACGGCTATCCACCAACAAGCTGCACGTGAACTTCGACAAGTCGATCGCTCCCAACTGATCGGCTGGAAATCTCTAGCGCAGCCTTCGATCGCACTAGCCCTCCTTGCACTCGTCTTGGGAACCCTCCCCTTCATCCCCAACATGCAATTCGGAAAGCGGATTCTTCGCGTCGCAATCCCCTTTGTAGATATCCCACCCCCCAGCCACTGGGAACTAACCATCGTAGAGCCGAGCGAGATCTCTACCATGGTCCCCGAAGACCAGATACTAGAAGTCCGCGTCCGAATCCGATCCCTTCGCAATCAACAAACAAACCCGGAAAGCTCCTACCTGGAATGGGTTGAAACAGACGCCATAGCCGCTGACGTTGCGGTCAGCGCGAAGAACTCCCCCGAGCAACTCTCCTCCATGCTCTCTTCTCAACGAATCCCCCTTGAACGCGATTCATCCCAACCGGAACTCTTCGTCGCCAAAGCCCCCATCGGTTCCAATCAAGTTCGTTTTCGAGCGGTTGCAGAGGAGTCGAGTTCCCCTTGGAAAACCTTTGTTCCAATCAAGCGTCCCTCCTTCACCCGCTATGATCTGACGATCACCCCTCCTCCTTATACCGGTGCCTCGCCGTATGCCTTGATGACGACTTCCACCGGAGAGGTACGAGTCCTCGCTGGGAGCAAGATCGATATTGTTGCAACCTCCAACCAAACGCTCGACTCAGCGTCGCTCCAGCTCGAGCGGGAGAATTCGGGCCAACAGGAAACGATTGGGATGCGTCCTCTCGAAGATCAGAACCGATGGGGAGCGGAACTCGTTGCCGACGGAACGATGCGATTCAGGCCACATCTCCTTTCCAAAGTTTCCTTCCAAGGTACCTCGCTCCGCAATACTCTCAACGTCTGGAATCGCATCGTCGTCTCCTCGGATCCCCTTCCCGAAATCCTCTGGAACGTTACAGAAACATCGTTGTGGGAGGAGCCTCCCCTTGATGGCCAAACCTTCACGATCGGTTTGGATGCCCCAGTCCAACTCCCCTTCGAGATCCGGGACAACCTTCCTACCGAAAGGACGGAACTGGAGCTAAAGGTCAATGAAGGAGAGTGGCAAACACTAAGCGTTGATGAGGCCTCCGGCCGTCCTCATCCCTCCTGGCCACGATTAACGGCTCTGCAAGGTGATCAGGAGCTACCCCACACCGCGTCCGTGCATTGGCAACTAAGCTCCCACAACTCCGGCATCCGCCACGGAGACCTCGTCGCTGTCCGAATCAAAACAGTCGATCGTCTCGAACAGTCGGCTTACTCGACGACAATTCAACTCGCGATAGTCCAGTCGGGGATCCAGAAAGGAGACTACCGAGCTTGGCATCGTTGGCTCGCGATGGGTACTCCTATTCTCGAACTGAAACGCGTTGCAGAAACGCCACCAGACGCGTGGGGAACAAAACTTCAAAAGGAGGCGATAACCATCAGCGAGCTCATCGCTTCCCAAATACAACACTCCACCGATCTTCAAGAAGAGGCCGACCGGGAAGGAATCTACAACGGTTTGATTTATCTCGTTCACGGACCGCTCGCAGAATTGCAAGTACTGCTGGGCCAGTCCCCCGAAGATTCTGCCGCTTCCGACTCGAGCGATCGCATCTCCCAACGGGTCGCTCAAGTGCAGTCTATGGTTCAGCAGATCGAAGAATCCACGCGATGGTTCGCTGCCCAGGAACTTTGGAGTGCCTTCACGGAAGATCTCGATAGTTTCATCGGCTACCAACGGGGACTGCTAGCCCAACTTGACCGCAAGGAATCGCAAGAAGAATGGAAACGATCGCTGACAATTCCCGATCAACTGGTAAGCGGGATGCTGAAGGAACCCAACCGAGGAATATCCTTCCTCCCCCAAGAGGTCGTTCAACGTTTCGATGAGTTCCACGCTTGGATGGAGCGTTTGCGCGACGGGACTCGCAACGCGATCGATCCGACAACCGGCCCCTTCGAAGCGAGGGTTGCATTGGAGTCTCTCCAAAGCGAAACGCAGTCCCTTGAGTCACGCAGATGGCTCCCCGACTTAGATCGCAATCTCAATCCTCAAGCCACGCGACTCCGACGTCGATTCAGCACAAGCTTACTCCCTCTTACCCATCGACATATGGCCTCGGTTGTACGAGGGATGCGGACGAACGATTCTCTCGAAGGGGAGCTTGCGTTTCAAATAGAGGGTATTGTTCAACAACTCAATTCCCAGAGAACGATCCATCGGTTGCGCAAGAACCAAGATGCGAACCATACTGCCGACTTGGGAATGACAATACGGGCTTGGAATCACCTGGTGAAGCGCTGGCAAGAAGAGCCTGAACATCGACATGAACTCACCGAGTCTTTAGCCTCCGTCGTAAGGGCCCATGAGGTTCTCACCGTTGCACACAAGATGACAACACCCCAATCGGGGCTCCTCGACCTTATCCAAAAAGAGCGATACGAATCGCAAACAATACAAGGAGTGGTACGGCATCCATCTTTATGGCAAACAACAGCCGACCAAACTCGGGACTTCGTGAAGCGAGTACGTGAATCGATCGCGTTCGACAAACCGCTGACTCAAAAAGCGACCCTATTTGCCGAAGGGGAACGATTTCGTCAAATCGATACCGCGATGGCGAACCGCTCTGCCTCCCGGGAAAAGAGCTATTCGTCGGTCGGGGGCGAACTGGAGATGTGGCTTGGCGAATGGGAAGAGTTGAACCTTCTATTTGCTCCAACATTCGAAGAGGCGAGAAGAATTCTGCAAGAAGAATCGCCGACGATCGAAGAGCTTGCGCGCGACACCGCCGATTCGATTCGCACTTTGCAAAGAGTAACCGAACAAGCGCGCGATTCCTCGAAGCAAGAAGGGACTCCTCAAGAACAACTCGACGCGATCGAGCTACAACAAGGACTTGTCAACCAAGGAGCGGAAGAGCTTCAAAATGCCTTGTCCGAACTGGCTGCATTGCAAAACCTCACCGATCCACAACAACGGCAACTCGCCAAGGATAGCGATCAGGCACTAGACCTGCTCGACCAGCTGTTTGGCGATTTAAACGATTCTCTTTTCGAAGCGGTCAACGTACCGCTGGGGGCCAAAAAGGAGACCGAGCAGCTGGAGCGATTCGATGAGGCGATTTCTCGCCAAGCCAGCGCAGCAAAAGGCCTTGAGAGTATCGCCAACCATTTCCTCGACCAAGATCGCGACGGCGAAAAGAATAGAAAGGACCGCAGTAAC
The DNA here is from genome assembly GCA_964394065.1 of uncultured Pirellula sp. GTDB lineage: Bacteria > Planctomycetota > Planctomycetia > Pirellulales > Pirellulaceae > JBKCUI01. The sequence continues at coordinate 5,868 of CAYMXM010000227.1, forward strand.
ATTGTGTCGAATAGCAAGGAGGCCAAGGATCGGGAGGCTCTTTACTCCCGAGCGGAGCGGCTTGAAAAGCTTCATGAAAGTGAAGCGGAGAAACTCATGAACCAGCTTGAGGCGGAACTCCCCAAGAATCCGTCGATGCAACGTGAACTCTCTTCGATCGCGCATCAAACCGCGATCAATGCAGCGAACGAGTTGAAACGAGCAGGAGAGAGGGAACATGAGATCGGAGTCGAAATAGAAAACGGTGATCCACGTTTCTTAGAAGGAAAGACTCGGGCTTTGGAGCAGGCACGCTTTCTGGCAAACGTAGCCGATCGCATTGCCGGACAGTTCCTCGACAAATCGGATCAGCTTGCTATGCGGATCACGGATGGACTCCCCATGCGAGATTCCTTGCGAACCCAGTTGCGAAACGCGCGACGTGAAATTGCAGAGCGCTCCAGGGCTCTTCAATCAGAAAGTGTCGATGACAATGCGGATAAGCTGTTTAAGAAGGTCCGTGCGTTGTCCGAAACTCTCTCGCACTCCCAAGCTACCATCGGATCAATCACCAACACGTTCGAGTCAAACGTCAGAATCTCCTCAGAGAAATCGGACGCAATCCGGCGAGGGAAAGTTGCCGAAGCGGAACGTGCTCAGAGTTCCATTCGCAACGAGCTTCGTTCTTTGGGGCGAGGCATGCGTCAAGCTTTAGAAGTCGAACGGAAAAAGAGCGAACCCCATGCTCAAGGGTTGAAGCAAGAGCAGGTCGAGACGCTGACCGAGATACTCCAAGATCTAGATTCCCGCGAGAAGCGTTCGTTGAAAGAGCCGAACCCCTACGCGGCATTGGTTGCGGAGCAATTGAGAGGTGGATTAACCTTGATCGAAGATCTGCAGCGTCGCACGGAAAAGCTGATCGATGAAACCAATCGTTTGGAGCCACCAAGTTTGCAGCCTTCGCAGCTCCAAAATGGAATGGCAGAGCAACGACGAACGAACAAGTTGGTGGAGCAGGTAGAAGAGGAGCTACTACGCAGCGCCCGGCACGAGGCTCGTCTCGGAAACAACTCCTCAACCGAAGAACTTAGCCAACACGCCGATGCCGTCCGATCCATACGGAAGTCCGAAATGGAGGAGGCAACCCAGCGGCTTGAGGAGGGGAAAGAGTCTGTACGAAATTCGTTGCAGAAAGCGAAGAATGCTTTGCAAACTCGCTCTGAATTGCTTTCCGGTTCTACCAACGAAGCGGCTACGAAGGAGCGAGCACCTCGCGAAGAAGATTCGAGAACGCCATCTCCGGAAGCGGAGTTGCGAGGCCGAGAGATGGCCAGAATCCTTGACCGGTTGGATCAGGCCTCCCGAGGATCGCTTCATCCCGGTGAAACCGGAGATCAAGACGACTCCCTCCAGCAAGACAGGGGGCAGGTCGATCCAAACTCGGACTCGAACGCAATTCGTGATACGAAGGGAAACATGGCATCAGCGCTCGAATCGGCGGTGGAGGGGATGCGGAAATCTCTATCGTCTGAGCTACAGCAACAGCGCGAAAACCAAATGAAAAAAAGCCCCCTCGGGCAAACCTACCTTCGAGACCAACGAGCAGCCCTCCATACTGAAGAGCTTCCCTACTTGGAGTCGATCTCTGATGCACCCAACGATTATTTTCTTCCTGCGGGAAGTGGAGCAAAGGCTCGGGAATGGGGAAAACTACGAACCCAACGGGCCGAGCAGGTTCTCGAAGGAACCCGCGAGACATTCGACCCAGAATACGACAGCACCATCCGCGCTTATTACGAAGCGATCGGAAAATAGGGGTGCTTCTTGTCCTCACCCCTCAAGCCTGACTCACCTCTTGCCAACGTAGGGAAACCTGATCGAATATGGCAACGATTGTTGCCACTTCCCCTACTCGCAAAGGCTTTCTGACTATGGACATGCATGATCTCAC